>NZ_JBNYXR010000006.1:0-291498 GCF_051380805.1 Janthinobacterium paucivorans | reverse complement strand
GTCGCGTCCTGAACTGCGCGCTTTCGTCACGTACGGCAAATGGAACGATGCCGCTACCGCTTCGGTCAACGCGTCGAACAATGGCGGCCCGATCTACAACAACAATACCAGCGGCACCTCGTACGGCTTCCAAGTGGAAACCTGGTTCTAAGCCTGCTTGACGGCAGCAACGAAAAGGGGCGGAACCGCAGTTCCGCCCTTTCTTGTATGCACTAGCGGCGCGCCCTTACGGCAAGGCCACCGGCAATTCCGGATACTCCTGGGTTAATGCATACTTGCTGCCGCCCACGGTGAGCGTGTAGTTGGCCGGCCCCGAGATCGGCAAGCGGTAGTTCAGGGTCAGCGCCACGGAACCGCCCGGCGCCAGCGATTGCCAGGCGGGAAGCGTAAAGCGGGCCCGATTGTAGTTCTTCGTGAAGCCGCCGATATTGTTCGGCCCCGTATAACCGGCATTGATCACCGTCAACCCGAAGCCCGACTGGTCGCTCATGTCCGATGGTGCCGAGACCGGATAGTCAAATTCCACCACGGTGCCGCCCGGCAAGGTCGATGCCGTATTATTCTTTAGCGTCATCACCGGGTTGATGGGGAAGTTGCTGTCGCCCAGCTTCCAGCCACCGAGGCTGATGCTGACATTGGCCGTCGTGCCCGGCATGGCGATTTCAGCGCGCTTATTGCCATACACGCCAGCCGTGCGGAAAGCCTGGTACAGCACGTCCGTCAGGGTGGTACCCATGAAATACTCGCCCTTGCCGCCGTTGCGCGTGGCATCCCAGGCATAGTCGCCCGCCATTTCCCAGATCATCACGCCGCCGATATTGTTGTTGACGATGTACTGGGCCTTGGCCGCGATCGATTGCGTGGTTTCCGTGGAAATAAACACTTTCTTGGTCGCATTCCACAGCCACGGCGCCACCATGGTGCTGCTGTAGTACGGCACATAGCTGCCTACCAGCGCCTTATCAGTGACTTTATAGGCATCGAGGTAGCTGGGCACTATGCCGTTCTGCAAGTTCAGCGCATGCCAGATGGGGTTGCCGCCACCGGGCGTGGGTTTGCCTTGCGAGTCGAGGTCGTACCAGACGTTGTCGATGCCGGTAGCGCCCATGCCGCAGGTTTTCACGCCCGCGCAGGTGACGGTGGAGTTGGTCAGCGCCGTCGTGCCCCACAGACCGTTGGTGCCGCCCGTCACATCCTTCCAGCCCCGCGTATAGAAGGGCACGCCGATATTGATGCGTCCCGCTTGCATGGCGCCACGGTAATAGCGGTACGCCCAGTCCGTGTTCAGGTAGCCGATATTCTGGTATTGGTAAGCGTTGCCGGCCCGCAACTCGCCATCATTGCCATCGTCAAACAGCGCCGCATTCGGTCCCACATACTGGTTCCACGCGCCGTGCAAGTCGTAGGTCATCAAGCTGGCGTAATCGAGATATTTCAGTCCCGACATGTTTTCCTCGCCGCGCAAGACCCAGCCCGAGGCAGAACCGGCAATAGTCAGCAGATAGTATTTATTGTCCTGCACGGCCGCTTCGTCTAGCTTCTGGCGCAACACTTTGAGCAGCACGTTGTAGCTCGTCATCAGGCCCGCCAGGCGCGGCTTCGAGGCGGCGAAGTCATTCGGATTGCCCGCTTCATTATTCGTCGTCGGGTGTTCGTAATCGACATCGACGCCATCGAAGAAGTTGTACTGGCGCACGAAAGCCACCATGGAATCGGCCAAGGTGTTGATGCCGGCCGTGTTAATGCTGCCGTCCGCATTCGTCGTGGCCGTATAAAAGCCGCCGCTACCGGCCCAGCCGCCCACAGAAATCATCAGTTTCACGCCGGGATACTTCTTCTTGTATTGCGCCAGCAAGTTGAAATGGCCTTGGTACGGCAAGGACAGGTCCATGGCTGCGGCTGGCACATTGGGCCACGTGAGGGCCGTATCGGGATTGGCCGCGCCGCTGCCGATGGCGATTTTCGAGGTGGCCGGATCAACGGAAGCAAACGCATAATTGAGGTGGGTGATCTTATCCCACGGCAAGTTATTCACCAGATACGTCGGGCTGCCATCGACGCCCGTGCGCCAGCTGGCAAAATAGCCGACGATGCGCCGCTTCAAGCCATTGCCGAGTACTTCGCGGCCGTTCGCGTCATATACCTTGCAGTACGGCACATTTGGCACGGCCGAAATCAAGCCGTCGGGACGGCAAGCCGTAGGCGTAGGCGTCGGTGTCGGTGTCGGTGTTGGTGTCGGTGTTGGTGTCGGTGTTGGTGTTGGTGTCGGTGTTGGCGTTGGTGTCGGTGTTGGTGTTGGTGTTGGTGTTGGTGTCGGCGTTGGTGTCGGCGTTGGGGTATCCGTTACGGCCCACGCGCCCCACTGATTGGTAGCGCTGGGAACATTGCCCTGCGTCCACCACTTGGCCTTGTAGGTGACGCCCTGGTAAAGCACGCACTGGCCGCCCGTGTAGACGGTGGCGGCATCCCAGACGGCGCACGTTTCCATGGCGGCCAGCAAGGTGTTTGGCGTGGCCGTCGTGCCTTCCTGGCCACCGCCGCAAGCGACAAGCACGCCGCTGAGCAAGGCCATCAATAATGCATTCGATTTCATAGGGTATGGGTCTCCGTTATGGTGGTACAGGTTGTACGTTGTGAGCTGTTGCAGGCCCCTTGAGGGGCTCTTGTCAACTGTGATCCCTGGCTGGCTTTCTTGCGCTTGCTGTTACTGCAACTTCACATTCCAGTTCGCTTCCACGCATTTCACGTAGTTCCCGGCCAGCAAGGCACTGTAGGGCGTTTGATAGCTGACCAACTGGCATTGATTGTCGCCACCCGCGCTCCAGTTCTTTTCCCAATAGATGTTGTAGGAAGCGGAACTGGCCGGGGTAAAGCGTTGCATATTGGCGCACGACAATTGTTCGCGGGAATAATCCCAGCCCATGTCGGTGGCAAATTGCTTGTAGTAATCGATGCGGTTTTGTGCGGCCTGCTTTTCCGTACCCTGCCCGCACTCGGCATTGATGATCATGATGGTGGTGGCAAAGTTATTGCCGGCACCGGCCGCCGTATCGGCCGCATTCGGCACCCACGTGCCGTCGAGCACATGCAGCATCGACGGTTTCGGTGGCTGCGGATAGACAAAGAAGAACGTGGCCGAGGCCAGGTTCAGCCAGGTCGAGGCCACCAGGTCCGGATTTTTCAGCAGCACGGATTGATCGCCGTCATGCATGGCTTGCGAAAACGGACCGTAATTGTAGTTGTAGGACAGCTGCTTGGCACCGCGGCCAAAATATTTCTTAAAGCTGCCGTCGGCATTCTTGCCACAGGTCCACACCTTGTTGAAGACGGGGTCGGCGCATTCGATGTTGTAACCGCAGCCCACACCCGTCTCGTCGCAGCCCAGTTCGCGCAAATACTTCAAGCCCTGGCGCCATTGCGGCAAGGGGCTGTTGGCATTATGGTCGCCCGTTTCCTGCCCGAAATGGGCAAACATGGTGGCCAGACTGTGACGGCAGATGGCGTCCGCATTGCGCCCGTCGCTGTAGTCGTCGCACACGGCAGGGAACTTAGCCACGGCTTGCAAGAAGCGCTGGTAGGTGTAGCTGACGTCGCGCGCGGCAAAATAGTAGTCCCACTTCGCCGCCGGCAGCAGGCGTTCGACGCGCTTGACGTTGAGCGGATTAGTGGCCAGGCCAGGCTGAACGGCTTCGACGGCCGTATTGCCCAACGTACGGATCGAGGCCTTGACCTTGCGGAAAAAGTCATTATTCGTCAGCGCTGCCTCGTTGGCCTCGGCCTGGGCCTTGGTGGGCACGCCTGGTGTCGGTGTCGGGGTCGGGGTCGGGGTCGGGGTTGGGGTTGGGGTTGGGGTTGGGGTTGGGGTTGGGGTTGGGGTTGGGGTCGGGGTCGGGGTTGGGGTTGGGGTTGGTGTTGGCGTACTGGTATCGAGGCTCCACGGCCCCCACTGATCGTTGCCCGGTGCCGTGCCCTGCACCCACCATTTGGCGCGGTAGACCTTGCCGTCGTACACGGCGCATTGCCCTGCCGTGTAGACGGTGCTGGTGCTCCAGGCCGTGCAACTGTCGCTGGCGGCGGTGGCAGCGAGCAGCGTCGATGGAGATGGGGGTTGGGTAGTGGAATTGCCGCCGCAAGCGAGCAGCGCGCTGCCCAGCAGGCCAGCCATGAATGGCGTCGCCAGCCGGCTTGATTGCCGTGTCTTCACATTGTCTCCTGAACGTTATACGAAAACTATCGAAGTAGCTTTTTATGTTGTACGTAAAGAAAGCCCAAAGCAGCATCGGCTTTCTGTACAGAGAATGCGACGTCGGAAATTGGTAGTCAAGTGGTTTTATATAACCGTATTTTTTCAATACCAGTCACGTCAGGCGGCCCCGCTACAGCGCGGCAGGCAACGAATGAGGGAAGTGGAAAATGCGGTGTTTGCAGCAACTGCCGGCAATACCGCGCCGACAACGCTGCGGCAAGTGGTATTAGCACTGCCCTACACGTTTTTAAGCGTTGCAGTATCAACACTTAAATAGATTTTCAAGGAAACGATACGATGTGCGTTCAAAAAATGAATTGACATCCGCCCCTCCGTCAACGAAGGCCATTCCTACGGCACTCAAACAAAAGCTGCTTGAGTCGCTTCGCTAGGAAGCTGCTTCATCGAGCGACCTGAATGCATCATCTCTCGACGGATAGCGAAGATGCGAGGCACTGTGGGCACCAGGGAAAAAGAGGGTTTTGAAAGAAAAAGCAATCTAAAACCAGTTTGGTTTTTTTGCAAGGCACACGCTCGAAGCGTGCGCCTTGCAATGTGCCACTTGCAAGCTAGGCCAGTAGGAAACGTCCGCCGCTGGCGTCAGCAGCGGGCGTATTCATCTAGCGGCATAGACGCTTAATAGCGGTACTCCAGGTTGATCCATACGCGTGGCCGCGGATCACTATTCGTTTCCGACATTGGCCGCCCTCCTGTATTGCGCCAAGCCAGGGCCACATCCGCGCTCCAGGCCTGCTGCTGGTAACGCAGACCCAAGCCACTGCCGCGCAGGCTGCGCCGGTTATCACTGGCCGCGACCGGATCGGCGTTGACCGTGATGCGCCCTGCATCCATGAAGGCATATGGCGTATAGGCGCCAGCGGCATAGCGCAGTTCCAGCTGTGCCAGGCCGCCCTCGTCGCCGGTGGCTTCGCCGGATGGATACGCGCGCACGCCACTGGCGCCGCCCAGGCTCAGCTTTTCGGACGAATCGAGGTTCTTGTTGGCCTGCTGCCAGCTCAAGTGGGCCATCAGGCTGAAACCGGCGGGCAAGGATTGCAGGCGCACCACATCGAGGTTGACCTTGCGAAAACGACCGTTGCTCTTGTAGTAATCAACGGCCGTCAAGCCCGCATCGAGTTTCAGCTTGCCTGGAGTCCAGCTCACGCTACCGTAGGTGATGCCATCGAACGCGTCGCGGTAATCGAATTGCAGTGCCACTGGCATGGACTGGCTGGACTTGCTTTCGTAAGTGGCGGTGCTATCGCGGTTATCGTGCAAATCCTTCGATTGATAGGTGGCGATCAAGGTCAGATTGGCTTTTTGCGAGCGTAAGATGGGATAGCTGAGGCCAGCGCTGGCAACCTTCGCGGTTCCATTCGCATGCAGGTTGGCGAATTCCTTCGCCAGCGCATAGCTGGTATGCGAGTAGCCAACGTTACCGCGCAAGCCGGACGCTCCCAAAGGCAGGCTGTAGCCAAGCGAGCCGAGCCATAAATCCTCCTCGCTCAACAGAGCACGCACGCTGAGCTGGTCGCCTAGCAGGAAGGGACTATTGATATCGACATTCGCACGCACGCGATTTTTCCCCGTGTAGCGGCTGCCGGCATTGTCCAGGCCGACATCACCGCTCACGCGTTTGTCGCGGGCAACCTGGACGATCAAATCGCCCGTCCCCGCTGCCGTTCCAGGACGCATGGCGGCGGCCGAAGTGATACCGGGCAAATCGTCCAGCAACAGGGCGGCCCGTTCCAGCGCTCCACTGGCGATCACGCTACCGGGACGCAAGCCATCGAGGAAGGCCGTCGCCTGCCGCACCAGAACGCCATCGTCGCCTTGCGCCTGCACCGCGCCATAACGCCCCTCGATGACGTCGATGCGCAAGTGGCCCTGTTCCAAGTCTTGCGGCGGCAGTATGGCGCGGGCGAACGGGTAGCCGCTAGCCTGGTAAACACCGGTGATGCGCTCGGCCAAGTCGCGCAAGCCGGCCAGATCGAACGTCTTGCCCGTGACATCGCCGAGCGCTGCACGCAGGGCTTCCTCGGCGACGACGGAATTTCCCGTCAGCGTGACCGAACGCAAGACCACGGACGCGCCTCCCGGCGCCAGGGCAGCGGAACCCAACGGCGCCTGAATCTTCAGTGACTGGCTTTCACGTGGCGGTGCAATCGGTGGCTGCAGACGCTGCAGGGTTTGCCCCGCATCAGGGGGAACTTGCGCCTGCGCGGCCGATGCAAAATGCCATAAAGCCAAACCCAGCGCCATGGCAACAGCGGTGTGTTGTGGATGTTGTTGTTTTTTCATAGTTTTTTTTGTATGTTGAATCAGTAACATCATTGCGCCACGCCTTCGGAGACCGGGACTGCGGGAGCAACGTTAATGCCGCCATTGATGACAAAGATGCGCGTAAAGCCTGACATGCCGCTGCCACCCGACGCTGGCAAAGCGGCCAGCAACGTATCTGGCGCAGTGCCTGTAGCCTCTGGCGCGGATCGCGCCGCCTCCACCCATGGCACCAAGGCCAGGCCACCGATCAGGCTGATGCCGCCATCGGGCACGCTGTTGGCACCAGGAACGGCAGACGCGATACCCGGCACGGCCAGGTCGATAGCCGAAGCAGTCGTGCCTGCCGCTACATCGTTGGTGCCGGTGGTGATTTGACGGCGCGCCAGGCGAATCGCGTTCTCCAATGCCGGATCGGCATCTATCGTCAAGTTGCCGTTTTGCGCCGTCACGACATAATTGCCATTGGCCAAGGCGGAAGCGTCGATCGTGTAACTACCGACGTTTTCACCAGCGGCGCGGCGCAGGACGCCGGCCAGGCTGTCGCCGGCGACCAATTCACCCTTCGTCACTTGATACGTGAGGCCAGGATCGACGTTGCCGTAGACCTTGCTCTTCGCATCGGCCGTCACCGTGATCGGGCGCGCGCCGATGCTCAAGACACCGTTTTGCGCCGTCACGACATAGTTTCCATTGGCCAAGGCGGAAGCGTCGATCGTGTAACTACCGACGTTTTCACCAGCGGCGCGGCGCAGGACGCCGGCCAGGCTGTCACCGGCGACCAATTCACCCTTGCTTACTTGATAAGTGAGGCCAGGATCGACGTTGCCGTAGACCTTGCTCTTCGCATCGGCCGTCACCGTGATCGGGCGCGCGTCGATGCTGGCGCTGATACCGCTGGTATTGAGCACATAATTGGCATTCGACAGGCTCAAGGTGCTGGAATCAAAGCTGCTATAACGGCCGGCATTGCGGCCGCTGACGCTGGCAGAACCCGTGACGGCAGGCGCGCTGTCGCCATTGACCAGGCCCGACAGGACGAAGCCGGCATTAAACGTGGTACTGCCATCGTAGGTTTTCGTTACGGCCACGTTCAGCGCACGAGGCGTCACCGTCCAGTAGACAGGGCCGCCCGGCGTCAAGGTATAGCCTGCCTTGCCCAGAACCAGGCCCGTATCATATTGAATTGTGTACACGCCGGCCGACGAAGTCGCCGTCGGCGCACCGAGCCAGGATACGCTTCCGCTCGCGCTGGCATCCGTGATCAGCAAGCCGCCACTGAGCGCGTCGTACAGCGCATAGTTAAAGACCGGCACGTCGCCATACACGCTGCTGCCTGGCGTCAAGCGTACGTACACCGGCTTGGACGCATTGCCGGCCGCGTTATCGACAGAAACGATAGCGTCGTTCAATTGCGCCACTGGGGCCGCCGCGTAATACACGGACAGGCCTCCGGACTGTCCAGGCGCCAGGTCGGCCGCGCGCAGAAACATGGCGTAACTGCCGTCAGTCTGGCCGGAAGTGACGGCGACGCCCCGCGGATCCTGATTGATGGCATTTGAAAAATTGCAGCAACGGGTATGGACGGTATCCACGCCAGCCGTGGTGGAGTAGAACAGGACGGCCGAACCGCTCGTGGTGCTGGAGGTTTCCGTCACCATCAGGGCGTTGGAAGCATTATTGCTACCAGCCAATGGAACAAATGCACCTGCTGTGATATTGCCCTTGATCTTATAGTTTCTATCCGACTCACCGATAAAGTCGTCGCCCGTTCCTAACCACATGCGCACATTCGTCAGCGCTGTACTGCTCAGATTGGTAAGCCGGCTATCCATGTTGACGAAAGCATCGCCAGCCTTCAAGGTATAGGTGTGCGTAATGCTGGCCGACTGGTTCAGGCTGCTGAAATTGAGCGTCCCCGTCGTCACGATCGATCCCATGCCTTCCTGGTAGCCGGCGATATTGAGTGAACGGTTGCTGAGCGCCGTGGCGTAGCTGCTCCCCGTCCCCATGCCATCGGGGCCGCCGGGCCTGCCGTCGGAGATCAGCACCTGTCCATCGTTATTCCAGGCATTGCTACCATTGCCGCCAGCGGCAACGGCAAATTCAAACGGGCGTTCCAGGGTCAGCTGAAACCAGCCGTCGCGACCCGCAGTGGTATTGTCGAAATAAAATGGCGTCTTCAACAGCCCATCGCTGGTGAACGAGTTTTCAACACCATCGCCAAAGCGTACTTTGCCATTGTCCAGCAGCAGATTATTTATGCGTCCAGCACTGCCTTTTTGCCAGGTAAATGCGCTGGCATTCGGGATGTTCACGGCGACGCCCGGCGAAACACGGTAGGCACTGCCAGCGCCATCGGCCGTCGCCTGGCCGTACTGGTAAGCCAGCGATGCCGTGCCGGTGGCGTTCAGATTCGCATTGATGTTGATGTTGCGTTCTGCCGTCAGCGTGAGCTTGTTGGCAGACCAGTTGATGGCATCATTCACGTGGATGTCGCCATTGCCGCCCGTCGTCCCCATGCTGGTAGTCATGATGGAGAAATTGTTGCTGGCCAAAGCATCCGCCACATCAGCGCCAGTCATGTTGCCGCCGCTGGCGGCCACCGTGAAGTCGTTCGGATCGATCAGCCAGGTGCCCGTCTTGCCGCGCGGAGCGGCCGTGGAGACACGCGCGGCGCCGATATCGACCCGGTTCGCACTCGTCTCGACAAAGCCGCCGTCACCGCCTTGCGGCGCGCTGGCATCGAGCACGCCGGCGACATGGACGCTCCCCTTGTGCATATCGCCCAGCAACACGATCTGGCCTTTTTCGCCGGTGGCCAGGGTATGCGCCTCGATCACGCCCGTATTGTTGATGACGCTGGAAGCGAGCTGGCCGGCCGCCTTCGCCGTAAGATAGACTTGGCCGCCATCGGCGCGGATGGCGCCGCCATTTTCGATCAGGGTGTCGATCGCGCCCTGTGTCACCTGCAGCCGGACCGGGCCGCCAAGATCAAGCGTGACCTCACTACCAGCACCGAGCAACACATTACCTGCATGGGCAGCGATGGTGCCGCTATTGCTGATCTTGGCCGAGATCAGGACCACATAACCGCCGTCCGCCGCGCGGATCGCGCCTTCATTGACGACGCTGCCGGCGCCATTACCGCTAAAGACGTGCTTGTTGCCGCCCAGGCTGGCATTGTCGACATCCAGGGTCGATGCGACGAGAGCGCCTACATTGACCTGCGCCGTACGGCCAAACAGGATGCCGTTCGGATTGATCAGATAGACCTGGCCGTTGGCATTGAGGCGCCCGAGTATCTGTGAGCCGTTGTGATCAAGAATGCGGTTGACCGCCAATGCACTGGCCGAGGGCTGGACGAAGTTGACGGTTTCCTTGCTGCCGACATTGAAGCTGGCCCAGTTCAAAGTAGCCTGCTGGCTGGTCTGCTGAATCGTCGTCGTCGTGCCAGACTGGCTGATGGTCGCCGTGCCGGCCACCACCTGGCCACCCGCCGGCCCGGCGCAAGCGGGGCCTCCCAGCGCCAATGCCGCCATGGCGGCAGCGGCGGCGGCCAACTTGCGGCGTGCGCCCTTGCCGCGCCCGCGCGACGTCTCGGCAACAGCAACCCAGGCGTTCAAAACGTGACTCCAGACGAGCCGATAAATGTGATTCAATGATCCATGACGATGCATGCAGTCTATCCTTGTTAATCTTTTGTATACGGAGTACCGACGCACCTTTGTAAGCGCGCCCATGGGTACCGGTGAGAAGGCGGGAACGACGATGTCAGCCGGCATGCGCCACGCGCGCTAACGGCTCTCCTCGCTTCCACTTACGTTGCTTTTTTGAACACAAATATGACAAAAAGCACCATAAATTCCTTAATGGCAATATAACAAAGATTCTGGATTTATAAGTGAGCAAACCTGAGCGATTCCCGACCAATTCAGTCGGGAATGTGCCGCAAAAAAACTGACCATGTCACCCTGCCCGGCACAAGTGCGCGCCGCCAAAACGATCCGCCATTGTTGCGCCACGTTGAAGCTTGTCTTGCTTGTAGATGAGGCCATCGTGCGACGGCAAGGATGCAAATTTGTCGGCGAGCGCGGCTCTCGCGTCAGCGCAGCCGCCAAGCTGTCATGAAAATCAAAACCGGAAACTGCGGTTTTTCACGCTTTTTCGCGCTTTTTCAAGACTTTTCACCCCGTATACGACGCGCGGCGCGGCCCTTGGCAGGGGCGCGCCGCGCGCGAGAGCTTGTGACGGCTTACTTCTTGCTGAGGCGAGTAATCAAGCTGGACGTGTCATAACGGTTGCCGCCCGCCTGCTGCACTTCGGCATAGAACTGGTCCGTCAATGTCGTCACGGGCAAGTCGCTGCCGTTGCGCTGGGCTTCGGCGAGGCAAATGCCCAGGTCTTTGCGCATCAGGTCGACAGCGAAACCGAAGTCGAACTTGCGTTCGATCATGGTCTTGCCCCGGTTTTCCAGTTGCCACGACTGCGCCGCGCCCTTGGAAATCACGTCCACCACCAGCGCCGCGTCGAGGCCGGCATTTTCCGCAAAGGCGATGCCTTCGCTGAGCGCCTGCACCAGCCCCGCGATGCAGATCTGGTTGACCATTTTCGTCAGTTGGCCCGAACCGGAGGCCCCCATATAGGTGACGGCGCGCGCGAACAGGGCGATGACGGGTTCGGCGCGCGCGTACGCTTCCACATCGCCACCCACCATCACGGTCAGCTTGCCGTTTTCCGCGCCCGCCTGGCCACCGGACACGGGGGCGTCGAGGAAGAAAACGCCCTGCTCTTTCGCCGCCGCGTGCAAGGTGCGCGCCGCTTCGTTTGATGCCGTCGTATGGTCGATCAGGATGCTGCCCGGCGCCATGGCGGACAGCAAGCCACCGTCTCCCAGGATGACTTGATACAGATCGTTATCGTTGCCGATGCACGTGAAGACGAACTCGGCGCCTGCAGCCGCGGCGGCCGGCGTGGCGGCGCTGCTGCCCTTGTGCTGCTCGAGCCAGGTGGCCGCGCGGGCCGGGTTGCGGTTGTGCACGGTGACGTCATGCCCGCCCGCCGCCAGGTGAGCTGCCATGGGGAAACCCATGACGCCCAAACCGATGAATGCCACTTTTGCCATATTGTCCGTCCTGTCGATGAATGAATCCGATTATTGTTGCACAAATGGCCTATGTCGGCAGCATGGCGCGGCCATATGGCCAACATAGCGCGCAAGCAGTGGCGATTGGGGAACATCGGCATTTCAACTATGCAAGATAGAAATTGTGGCAAACATTTTATGTTGCATTTTTTTCTAGCAAATATTATATTGAATTGGCATGAGAAATTTTAATGCACAGCGCCGCCTTCCTTTTCCCCATCCCTTTTAAGGAGCCAGTCTTGCAAACCACATTGTCCCGCCTGAAAATCATGAGCGCAGCCGTCCTGCTGCTCGCCGCCAGCGCTGCACAGGCCGACATCACGCTCTTTACCAGCCAGTCTGCCTATCTGGCAGCGGTCGGCAATACCGGTGTCGATACCTTTGATGATTTGCCGATCACGGCACTGGACAGCCCGCTGTACCGTAACGCTGGCAGCTACGCCTACACCGCCAGCAGCGTTGGCGCCTCGTCCATACTGTATGGTGCCGGTGCCGGCGCGGGCAATGACCACTGGCTGAGTACGGACAACCGTAACGACAGCGTGCTGTTCTCCAACTTTTCCGGTGCCGTGCGCGGCGTGGGGGGATTCTTTTTCGGGTCGAACTTGTTCGGTGAATATGCCGGCAGCCCAAGCATTACCCTGACCGCCCGCAATGCGCTGGGTGAACAGCTCACCTACAAGTTGACCTTGCCGACGCAGGCGTCATTTGTCGGCTTCTTATCGTCGGGCGCCTTCTCCGAGCTGAGCGTCAGCAGCGCCGGACAGATCGGTATCTGGCCAACCATCAATAATTTGACGGTGTCGGCCGTACCGGAGCCAGCCACTTACGGCATGCTGCTGGGCGGCCTGGGTTTGCTGGGCTGCATGGCGCGCCGCAGGCGCACCAGCCAGCGCTAGGCAGCTGGCAACTGGCAACTGGCAACTGGCAACTGGCAACTGGCAAGACTGAGGCTGGAGCAGTTTATTGCGGGGGGGCGCTGACAGTTACTGCTTGAATGGAGGAAAAAACGCCTTGCGCTGCGCGCTTTGGGCGGTTTTTCTACCTGCATTGATGCGCTGGTGATTTTCTGGCGTTGCGGGAATAAAAAAAAGCTCCCTTGCGGGAGCTCTTTTTATATATTCTGGCGGAGAGGGTGGGATTCGAACCCACGGTACGATTTAACGTACGCTTGATTTCGAGTCAAGTACATTCGACCACTCTGCCACCTCTCCGTTTACTGCGGTCTATTCGTTCAAACTGGCATGCCCGTTTGAACGAGGCGCTATTTTAGCATGGGCATTGTTCAGTTGGGTAGGGGGTTTGTTGCTAATCTTGCTGTTGAAAGGCGAAAACCATCGAGGCGATTTTTTGGAGGCGTCGCGGGGTGGGCTTATTACTACCAGTCAAAAACTGATTGGACGATTCGGGGACGTCGCCGGGTATGCCTAATACTGCCAGTCAAAAACCAATTGGACGATTCGGGGAGCCTCGCGCGAGTACGCGCTCGTCTTCGAATCCCACGCGTACGCCCCGCAGGGGGCGTACTCCTCTGCGCCGGCACAAATAAAAAAAGCTCCCTTGCGGGAGCTTTTTTTATTTGTTCTGGCGGAGAGGGTGGGATTCGAACCCACGGTACGATTTAACGTACGCTTGATTTCGAGTCAAGTACATTCGACCACTCTGCCACCTCTCCATTTACTGCGGTCTTTTCCCGCATTGCTGCGAGAAGGCAAGATTATAGCAGCCGCTCGAAAAAATGGAAGGACTATTTTACGCCTTCCATGGCGGCCCCTACCGGGCTCTTTTACGCCGTCAAATGCGTCAAGCCACCCATGTAAGGACGCAGCACTGGCGGGATCTCGACGCTGCCATCGGCTTGCTGGTAGTTTTCCAACACGGCGACCAGGGTGCGGCCCACTGCCAGGCCGGAGCCGTTCAGGGTGTGCGCCAGTTCAGGCTTGCCGGCCGCGTTGCGGAAACGCGCTTGCATGCGACGGGCCTGGAAGGCTTCCGTGTTCGACAGGGAAGAGATTTCGCGGTAGGTGTTTTGCGCCGGCAGCCACACTTCCAGGTCGAAAGTTTTGCTGGCCGTAAAGCCCATGTCGCCCGTGCACAGCGACATCACGCGGTAAGGCAGGCCCAGGCGTTGCAGAATCGTTTCCGCATGGCCGACCATTTCATCGAGCACTTGGTACGAGGTATCCGGGTGCACAACTTGCACCATTTCCACCTTGTCGAACTGGTGCTGGCGGATCATGCCGCGCGTGTCGCGACCGTAGCTGCCCGCTTCCGAACGGAAGCATGGCGTGTGGGCCGTCATTTTCAGGGGCAGCTGATCGAGCGCAAGGATTTCATCGCGCGCGATGTTGGTCAGCGACACTTCCGAGGTCGGGATCAGGTAGAAGGTCTCGCCCTCGCCTTCCACGCCGCCCTTTTTGACCGAAAACAGATCGGCTTCGAATTTCGGCAACTGGCCCGTGCCGCGCAGCGAATCGGCGTTGACCATGTAGGGGGTATAGCATTCCGTGTAGCCATGCTCGTCCACGTGCGTGTTGAGCATGAATTGCGCCAGCGCGCGATGCAAACGGGCGATGCCACCCTTCATGACAGAGAAGCGCGAACCGGTCAGCTTGGTCGCCACTTCGAAATCGAGGCCCAGCGGAGCACCCACGTCGACGTGATCCTTGACCTCGAAATCGAAACTGCGCGGCGTGCCCACCTTGCGCACTTCCACGTTGCCCGACTCGTCAGTGCCTAGTGGCGCCGACTCATGCGGCAAATTCGGCACGGCCATGATGAAATCGCTGAGTTTGGCTTGCACCAGGGCCAGCGCCGCTTCATCGGCTTTCAATTCATCGCCCAGGCCAGCCACTTGCGCCATCACGGCCGAGGTATCTTCCCCCTTGCCTTTCAACATGCCGATTTGCTTGGACAGCGCGTTGCGCTTGCCCTGCAGCTCTTCGGTGCGCGTCTGGATCGCCTTGCGTTCGGCTTCGAGGGCATTGAAACCTGCCACGTCGAGCTGGAATTTGCGCGTCGCCAGGCGGGCGGCAACAGTGGCGATGTCTTTACGGAGAAGTTGGATATCTATCATGGGTGGATGGCGGTGCCGATGTATCGAAAGCACCCATTGTACCAAGACCCGTTCAGTTCTTTATGAGTTTTGCGCAGCGCCAAGCATCATCATGGTAGCCTGGCTGGACACTCGCACCGCTTTATCGCAGGTGCTCAGGCGGCGGATCAAATAAACGCAGCTTTTTCGGCAGCGCTCAAGCGGCGGGCGCTGACGCTGACGACGGGCATCGCGCTGTCGGCAGCCTGGGCAATCACGGTGTTGCTGGCACTCACTTCCAGGGGATGCGCGCCGGCAGTGGCAAAGCTGGCGCCGATGGCGATCATGGCGGCGGCGACAAAGGTGATTTCCATGTTTTTCAGTGCGTGCATGATGTGACTCCTGGTTAGTTTGCGTCGTTGACTGCTGCTGGTATGGTGGTACTTTAGCCAACTGCCACAAACAAGGCCACCGACTTGCGACCAGCGGCCAAAAACAGGGAGCGAACGGTAAAAAACGGGGCTTGAAGCGTAATGCCGTTCAGTTAGTGTGTTAGTGATGCTATTTTTAGCCCAAGAACTAGGACAGGGGTCGGACCCTGAGGGTCCGACCCCAGCTCTTTGCCTCTGGGGTTAGCGAATTTACTGGCGCTCATAAATCACGCCAAAACCCTTAACTGAACGGCATTAGGGCTTGAAGCGCGCAGTGACAAGGCATCCTTGACGAGCTGCCCTCAACGGCTGATCGCCTGCCCGATGCGGGCGCTGCCGGCATCATCGGCAGCACTTTCTGACAACGTCGGCACGGGCAAGTCTCGCTGCGCCTGGCACACTGGCAGGCTGGCGCCAGCGCCCTGCGCTGGGACTCTAGTCTCAGCCCTTGCCGGCTACTTTCCCTGCTTTCCTGTCGAGCTCGCGCAGCCATGCCAATTTATCGGCAATCTTGCTTTCCAAGCCACGCGGCACGGGCTGGTACCAGCCAGGTTCAGCCATGCCGTCCGGGAAGTAGGTTTCGCCGGCCGCATACGCGTCAGGCTCGTCGTGCGCATAGCGGTAGGCGTGGCCGTAGCCGAGTTCCTTCATCAATTTGGTCGGCGCGTTGCGCAGGTGCACCGGCACTTCCTTTGATTTATCTTTCTTCACAAACGCCATGGCCGTGTTGAAAGCGTTGTAGCCGGCATTGCTTTTTGCGGCAATCGCAAGGTAGATTACCGCCTGGCCCAGCGCCAGCTCGCCTTCGGGCGAGCCCAGGCGTTCATACGTCGCGGCCGCGTCATTGGCCATGGTCAAGGCGCGCGGATCGGCCAGGCCGATATCTTCCCAAGCCATGCGCACGATGCGGCGCGATAAATAGCGGGGGTCGGCGCCGCCATCAATCATGCGGCAAAACCAGTACAGAGCGGCGTCCGGGTTCGATCCCCGCACGGATTTATGCAAAGCGGAAATCTGGTCATAGAAGTTGTCGCCGCCCTTGTCGAAGCGGCGCGAATTGAGGGTCAGCGCATTGTCGACAAAGGCTGCGTCGATATTCGTCGTGCCCGTCGAGCTGGCGGCCGTCTCGGCCTGTTCCAGCAAATTCAGAAAGCGGCGCGCATCGCCATCGGCGTAGCCGATCAGGGTGTCGGCGGCCGCCTCGTCGAAGCGCAAGTGGGTCAGCGCCGTGCTTTGCGCCTTGGCCAGCAAGAGCTTCATCTCGTCTTCGTTGAGCGATTTCAAGACATACACTTGCGCGCGCGACAGCAACGCCGAGTTAACTTCGAAACTGGGGTTTTCCGTCGTCGCACCAATAAACGTCACCAGGCCCGACTCGACGAAAGGCAACAAGGCGTCCTGCTGCGACTTGTTGAAGCGGTGTATCTCGTCGACAAACAATAGCGTGTGCTTGCCGAACTGGTCCAGGCTGTGACGCGCCTGATCCATGGCTGCGCGAATATCTTTCACGCCTGCAAACACGGCCGACAGGGCGATGAATTCGCTGTCGAAGGCATTCGCCATCAGGCGCGCCAACGTCGTCTTGCCCACGCCGGGCGGCCCCCATAAAATCATCGAATGGGCCTTGCCGGCCTCGAATGCCAGGCGCAGCGGCTTGCCGACACCCAGCAGATGCGTCTGGCCGATCACTTCGTTGAGGGTACTTGGGCGCAAGGCTTCGGCCAGCGGCTGGCGCGGTGCGGTGGAAAAGAGATCCGCCATCATATTTACCGGGTAAGAATGCAAAGGCCTCGCGTGGTGCGAGGCCGGTCAATAACAGTATGCGAAAAATTAATTATTAATCACATCCGCCCCTTTGGGCATGACAAATTTAAAGTGATTGGCAGATAGCGCCGGATTCTTTTGGAAATTCTTGAACGCCAGCACCGAGGTCTGGCCGAACGAGTCGCGCAACTCCATCGCTTCGGGCACGCCGTTGCGCAAGCCGATCGTGATTTCGTCAAACGTCGTGTCCTTGGCTTTCGGCGTGGCTTTCAGCCACTCCAGGCCATCGCGCGTACCCGCTTCGGCCAGGGTAAAATTCTTTTCCAGATCGTTACTGCCAAACAAGATCGCCGCTGGCGAGGAACCGAGCGCGTCGCCCAGTTTCTTGACCGTCACCTGGCTCAAATCCTTGTCATAGATATACAACTTGTCGCCGTCGGCTTGCAGCAACTGCTCGTAGGGTTTCAGATAGGTCCAGATGAACTTGCCGGGACGGGCGAATTCAAACGTGCCACTGGCCGGCGTCGATACCTTGGCCTTGCCGCTGGCGTCCGCCTTCTTGACTTGCCGCTGCACGAACTCGCCCTTGGCCGACTTGGTACCGGCCGCAAAGCTCTTGAATTGTTCCAAGGCACTGGCCGAGGCGCTGGCCGCGAACAGCAGGCTGCAGGCGATGCCTGCCGCGCCCACGACGATTTTTGCCACGACACTATATTGTTGCTTCATTCTTTTTATCCTTGTTCGCTACTTGCCACCGGCACCAGGATTTCCCGGTTGCCATTGGATTGCATGGTTGATACTACCCCGCTCTGTTCCATCTGCTCGAGCAAACGGGCGGCGCGGTTGTAGCCGATGCGCAAATGACGCTGCACCAGCGAAATCGAGGCGCGGCGGTTTTTCAACACCACCGCTACCGCCTGGTCATACAGGGCATCGGCCTCGCCACCGCCCTCGCCCGGCGCGCCGCCTTCGGCGCCGTCGCCTTCCAGGGTGCCGCCTTCGAGGATGCCCTCGATGTAATTCGGTTCGCCCTGCAGCTTCAGATAGCTGACGACTCTGTGCACTTCCTCATCGGAAACAAATGCACCGTGTACGCGCATCGGCAAGCCGGTGCCGGGCGGCATGTAGAGCATGTCGCCCATGCCGAGCAGTGCTTCCGCGCCCATCTGGTCGAGAATGGTGCGCGAGTCGATCTTCGACGACACCTGGAAAGCGATACGCGTGGGAATGTTCGCCTTGATCAGTCCCGTGATCACGTCGACAGATGGGCGCTGCGTGGCCAGGATCAAGTGCAAACCGGCGGCGCGCGCCTTTTGCGCGATACGCGCAATCAGTTCCTCGACTTTTTTGCCCACCACCATCATCAAATCAGCGAGCTCGTCGATGATGATGACGATGGTAGGCAGTTTATCGAGCGGCTCCGGCGAATCGGGCGTCAGGCTGAACGGATTCGGAATATGTTCTTCGCGCTTTTTCGCGTCGGCAATCTTCGCGTTGTAGCCGGCCAGATTACGCACGCCCATCTTGCTCATCAGCTTATAGCGGCGCTCCATCTCGTTGACGGCCCAGTTCAGCGCGTGGCCAGCCTGGCGCATGTCGGTAACCACGGGCGCCAGCAAGTGCGGAATGCCTTCGTAGACAGACATTTCCAGCATCTTCGGATCGATCAGGATCAGGCGCACGTCGAGCGGGTCAGCTTTGTACAGCAGCGACAAAATCGTCGCATTGATGCCCACGGACTTACCGGAACCGGTGGTGCCGGCCACCAGCAAGTGCGGCATCTTGGCAAGGTCGGCCACGACGGGCTTGCCAGCGATATCCTTGCCCAGCGCAATCGTCAGGCTCGACACGCCATCGTTGTAGACCTTGGAGCCGAGGATTTCCGTCAGGCGCACGATCTGGCGTTTGCTGTTCGGCAGTTCCAAGGCCATATAGTTCTTGCCGGGAATGGTTTCCACTACGCGGATCGAAGTGAGCGACAGCGAACGTGCCAAGTCGCGCGCCAAGCCCACGATCTGGCTGCCCTTCACGCCCGTGGCCGGCTCGATTTCGTAGCGCGTGACCACGGGGCCCGGGTAAGCGACCACCACCTTGGCATCCACGCCAAAATCGGACAATTTTTTTTCGATCAGACGGCTCGTGAATTCAAGGGTTTCCACAGAAACCGTTTCCACCACAGGTGGCGCTTCGTCCAGCAAGGACAGCGGCGGCAACTTGCCACCGCCCGCTCCCTCGAACAGATGAGCTTGACGCTCCCTTTCCACGCGCTCCGACTTCACCACCGTAACGACTTGCGGCTCGATCTTCACGGGCGGCGCGACCACATGCTTTTCCACGTGTTTGGCGCGCTCGATCACCACCACTTCGTCGCGGCGCACGGCCGCCACTTCGCCCTGGCGGCGGTCTTCGCGGTCCTGGTAGCGCAGGACAAACCAGTTCACGGTGTCTTCGATGGCGCCGCCGATGCGCTCGGCCACTTGCAGCCAAGACACATGAAAAAACAGGCTGAAACCTAGGCCAAACAGCAACAGCAACAGCAAGGTGGCGCCCGTGAAACCGAAGGCCACGTGGGACGAGTGTCCCACCAACTGGCCCAGCACGCCACCGGGCTCGCGCGGCAATTGCACGTGCAGGCTTTTCGCCATGCGCAGATATTCCAGGCCCATGCTGCCGATCAGCATGATGGAAAAGCCGACGATGCGGATCAGCATCTCGACATGGTGCTCGCGCTCGACCTCCTCCTCTTCGAGCAGGAAGCGCTTACTCAGGCGGCGATAGCCATGCCACACCGTGCGCAGCAGCCAGACGCACCACCACCAGGCGGAAAAACCAAAAATATACAGCAACAAATCGGAAAAAGTCGCCCCCAGCTTGCCGCCCAGGTTAGCTACCTTGTCGACCGAAGTCGCATGCGACCAACCCGGATCGAGCTTATTGAAGCTGGCCAGTATCAGCACGAAATACAGGGCAAACGCGGCCAGCGCGAACCAGCGCGCCTCGGACAGCAGCCGCACCAGCCGGTTCGGCAGGGGCCGGCGTTCGACCGGTTTGCGGGTGTAGCTATTTTGATTGGCCTGGGCTGGTTTAGTCATTCTGGGAAGCGCTGCAAGGTGATAAATGTTTCTGAAAGGGAATTTCCCATTATAAGCAAGTATTCTAAGCCATATATGCCCCTGACGGCCCCACGATTCGTCGCTACAGACGGCTTGGTCTATAATCAGCAATTGCTTGCGCGAGCGCAAAACACCCTTGTTCTTTGCGCGTATGCCCCCAATTCGGATAGACCCCACTCATAGAGAAGCCTCCCATGACCACTACCAAACACGCCCGCGTTTTGATCCTCGGCTCCGGCCCAGCTGGTTACAGCGCCGCCGTCTACGCCGCCCGCGCCAACCTGAACCCGATGCTGGTCACCGGCGTGGAACAAGGCGGCCAACTGATGACCACCACCGACGTGGAAAACTGGCCCGGCGACCCGATGGGCGTGCAAGGCCCGGACCTGATGCAGCGCTTGCTGCAGCACGCCGAACGTTTTAATACGGAAATCGTGTTTGACCACATCCACACCACCTTCCTGAACGAAAAACCGATCCGCCTGAAGGGCGACAGCCACGAATACACGTGCGACACGCTGATCATCGCCACGGGCGCCTCCGCGCAATACCTGGGCCTGCCGTCGGAAGCGCAATTCATGGGCAAGGGCGTGTCTGCCTGCGCCACCTGCGATGGCTTCTTTTACCGCAACCAGGAAGTGGCCGTCGTCGGCGGCGGCAACACGGCCGTCGAAGAAGCGCTGTACCTGTCGAACATCGCCAATAAAGTCACCCTGATCCACCGCCGCGACAAGTTCCGCGCCGAAGCGATCCTGATCGACCGCCTGAATGCCAAGGTTGCCGAAGGCAAGATCGTGTTGAAATATAACCACACCCTCGATGAAGTGACTGGCGACGAAGGCGGCGTGACGGGCCTGAACATCAAATCGACCATCGACGGCAAGGTCGAAGCGCTCTCCGTGCACGGCGTGTTCATCGCCATCGGTCACAAGCCGAACACCGGCATCTTCGAAGGCCAGCTGGAGATGCACAACGGCTACATCAAGACAAAAACCGGCCTGGAAGGCATGGCCACGGCCACCAGCGCAGCGGGCGTGTTTGCCGCCGGCGACGTACAAGACCACATTTACCGCCAGGCTATCACCAGCGCCGGCACGGGTTGCATGGCAGCACTCGACGCCCAGCGCTACCTGGAAGGCCAGGAGTAAGCGTCGCATGGCGTCGATGAAAGACTTTGCCGACCTGAAAGCGGTCAGCAAGCAGCTCAAGGAGCAGGCCGATGCGCGCGCGCAAGCCGCCGCTGAGCGCGCCCAGCAAGTCAAGGTGCAGGCCGTGGAGAGCAATCTGTTCAAGGCCAGCATCGGCGGCGTCAAGCGCCTGCCCGAGTCAGACCGCTACGTGCCCAAGCTGCCCAAGGCGGGTGCCATGGCCTCGCAGCCGGTGCGCAAGCTGACGCCGGAAGAGGACCATGCGGCCGTGCTGCGCGAATCGCTGTCGGACTTGTTCGAGGTCGACCATTACCTTGAAAACGATCCGGCGCTGAACTATGCCCGTGCCGGCGTGGGACCGGACGTGGTGAAGAAGATGCGCAAGGGCCACTGGCCCATCCAGGATGAGCTGGACTTGCACGGCTTGCGCCGCGACGAGGCGCGCGACGCCATCGGTGCCTTTTTGAACCAGGCGACGCGGCGCAAGCTGCGCTGTGTGCGCGTGATCCACGGCAAGGGTTTTGGCTCGAAAGGCCAGGAACCGGTCTTGAAATCGATGGTGCACAGCTGGCTCGTGCAAAAGGATGAAGTCATCGCCTTTTGCCAGGCGCGCCGCTCCGAAGGAGGCGATGGCGCGCTGGTCGTTTTGCTTTCCGCAGCGCTGCAGCCGATACGCTAGGATTGATAGCCAGAAATTGTAATTGAGCAACAAGTTATCCCAATTAAGTCCCATGCGCACGGCCCCGTTTGTCACCATTCGGGGCCGTGTCATGTTAACCTGTGATAATTATTTCCTGCCCACGTGCTCTGCCCATGATGCCACCCCAACTGCCGCCTGGCTCGCTGATCAAGATCATTGAGGTCATCGCCATCCTGGTGGGCGCGTTTTCCGGCTTCATCGAAGCGCGCCGCAAGCGCATGGACCTGGTCGGCGTGTTCGTCGTCGCGTTCATCACTGCGTTTGGCGGCGGCACCCTGCGCGACATCCTGCTCGACAAGCGGCCTTTGTTCTGGGTTTCGCACCAGGAATACGCGATTTTGATCTTTGTGCTGGCACTGACGGCAGCGCCACTGATCCAGCATTTGCGCCAGATCGTCTCGGAACGCCTGATCGTCATCGCCGACGCCATCGGCCTGGGCATGTTCGCCATCGCCGGCGTGGCCGAAGCCACGCGCGCCGGCATGCCACTCTTTATCGCCTCGATGATGGGCGTGATTACAGGGATTTTTGGCGGCGTGATGCGCGATATTGTCTGCAACGAAGTGCCGATGGTGTTTCGCGATGGCAAACCCTACGCCATCTGCGCGTTTTTCGGCTGCTGGGCCTATCTGCTGCAAATGCATTTCGGCGCCGAGCACGACTTCGCCCTGTGGACCAGTGCCAGCGGCATCACGGTGCTGCGCCTCATATGCTGGAAATTCGATATGCGGGTGGGGCGCTAAGCAAGCGCTGCTGCGCAATCGGGCAGCTTTGGTGGCTCAGCAGCGTCGGCTTACGCGCTGGCGCGCTAACCCGACCTACGGCATGACCCACATTGCTACACGTAGGTCGGAATAGGCTCGAAGAGCCGTCATCCGACAACATTGTTGGCTTGGATTTACACCGCGTCCGGACCCGTCTCGCCCGTACGGATGCGGATAACCTGCTCCACGTCGCGCACGAAAATCTTGCCGTCGCCAATCTTGCCCGTGCGGGCAGCCTTGATGATGGCGTCGACCACCAGCTCCGAGATGCTGTCGTCCACCACCACTTCGACTTTAACTTTCGGCAAGAAATCAACCACGTACTCGGCGCCACGGTACAGCTCGGTATGCCCCTTCTGGCGGCCGAAACCCTTCACTTCCGTCACGGTCAAGCCCGTCACGTTCACATCGGCCAGGGCCTCGCGTACTTCGTCGAGCTTGAATGGTTTGATGATGGCGGTAATCTGTTTCATGGCTACTCCTAAAAATTGTTGGATCGTGGACAGATGGCTGCTTATTCGTAGAACTTGGAAGTAATCGGGTAGCGCCAGTCGCGACCGAAGCCACGGTGTGTGACGCGGATGCCCACCGGCGACTGGCGCCGCTTGTATTCATTGATCTTGATCAGTCGCGTGACCCGGGCCACATCGGCTGGCGGGTAGCCAGCGTCGATAATGTCGGCGAGCGGGCGGTTTTCTTCCATGTACAGCTGCATGATGGCGTCGAGTACCTCATAGGGCGGCAAGGAATCCTGGTCCAGCTGGTCGGCGCGCAACTCGGCGGACGGTCCGCGCGTCAGGATGCGTTCGGGTATCACGTCCAGCACGCTGTTACGCCAGGCACACAGGCGGTACACCAGGGTCTTGGCGATATCCTTGAGCACGGCAAAGCCGCCCGCCATGTCGCCATACAGGGTGCAATAGCCAACTGCCATCTCGCTCTTGTTGCCCGTCGTCAGCACGATGCTGCCATGCTTGTTCGACAGCGCCATCAGCAAGGTGCCGCGGATGCGCGCCTGGATGTTTTCTTCCGTCGCGTCTTGCGCCAATCCCGCAAACTCGCCAGCGAGGGTGGCGCGGAAAGCATCGAAGGTAGGCTGGATCGGTATTTCATCGTAGCGCACATTGAGCCGTTTTACCATGTCGCGCGAATCGATCCACGAGATATCGGCCGTAAATTGCGATGGCATCATCACCGCGCGCACCTTGTCGGCGCCCAGCGCATCGACGGCGATGGCCAGGGTCAGGGCGGAATCAACACCGCCCGACATGCCGATCAGCACGCCCGGGAAGCCATTTTTGCCTACATAGTCGCGCACGCCCAGCACCAAGGCCTGGTACACCTGCGCCTCAATGCTCAACGGCGCGGCCAGCGCTTGCGGCACGGGCTTGGCGCCGTCGAATTGGACCAGTTGCAAGTCTTCCTCGAAATGGCGCAGCTGGGCGCAAATGGTACCGGCCGCATCCATGACAAAGGAATCGCCATCGAAAATGAGCTCATCCTGGCCACCGACCAGGTTGGCGTAGACCAGGGCCATGCCTTGCGCACTGACATTCTTGCGCATGGTTTCATAACGCAGATGCTGCTTGTTCATGTGGTACGGCGAGCCATTCGGCACCAGCAGTACTTGCGCGCCGGCCGAGCGGGCGCGCATCGGGGCATGCTCGAACCATGTGTCTTCGCAGATATTGATGCCGAAACGCACGCCCTTCACGCCAAACACAAACGCCTGGTCCGACGACGTGAAATAGCGTTTTTCATCGAAAACAGTCGTGTTCGGCAAGTCGTGCTTGCGGTAGGTGCCCAGCACTTCGCCGTTCAGCAGCACGCAGGCAGCATTGTGGCGCACGCCCTTCGCGTCTTGCAGGGGCAAGCCCACCACGACGTGCAAATCCTTGAACTGGGCGAGGTCGGCGGCCAGTCCGGCAAACGCTTCCTGTGTTTTTGCGTAGAATGCATTACGCAGCAACAGGTCCTCGGGCGGATAGCCAACGAGCGACAGTTCCGGCGTGAGCACGATATCGGCGCCCGCCTCAAATGCGCGGCGGGAAAGGTCGAAGATCTTGGCACGGTTACCGGCCAGATCGCCGACCGTACTATTCATTTGAGCAATTGCGACTTTGACTGTCATGATGGTGGAAATTTCGTTTTATTAATTTAATTAAACAAGAACAAGACAGGGGCGCACAGGCCGGTGATGGCGCCCCGAGAGTGATCAATGCAAACTACAACAATGAATTATCGCACGGCTGTCGTCTCTACCCTGGCTGAAATTGGCGAAGCGGCCTGGTCTGAACTGCTGGCCAGCCAGGCCGATGCCAGTCCCTTTCTCTCCTACGCCTTTTTGCACGCGCTACACGAGTCCGGCTGCGCCAGCGCGGACACCGGCTGGCAACCGAATTACTTGGCGCTGTGGCAAGGCGAGACCCTGGCCGCCGCCCTGCCCCTGTACCTGAAAATGCACTCGTATGGCGAATACGTGTTCGATTGGGCCTGGGCTGAAGCTTATCAACAGCATGGTCTTGAATATTACCCGAAACTGTTATCGGCGATCCCCTTCACGCCCGTCAGCGGTGCACGCTTGCTGGCCCGCGATGACGAGGCGCGCGCCGCCCTGCTCGCCTTTTTGCAGACCCAGCAGCAAGCCAGTGCGGTGTCGTCCTGCCATATCCTGTTCCCGCCGGAAGGCGAGGCGCGCCAGCTGGCGCAAGCGGGCTACCTGATGCGTAGTGGCGTGCAGTTTCACTGGCTCAATCCGGGCTACACGGATTTCGAGCAATTCTTAGCTACCCTGGAACACAAGAAACGCAAGAATATCCGCGCCGAACGGCGCAAGGTACAGGAAGCGGGCGTGACCATGCGCCAGGTGCGCGGCGTCGACGCGCTTGACGCCGACTGGGTCCTGTTCCATCGCTGCTACAGCAATACCTACGCCGAACACCGCTCCTCGCCTTATTTGTCGCTGGAATTCTTCCGTCGCATCGGTGCCAGCATGGCGCAGAACATTTTATTGGTGATCGCCGAACGCGAAGGCCGGGCCATTGCCGCCTCGCTGGTGCTGCACACGGCTGACACCCTGTATGGCCGCTACTGGGGCGCGCTCGAGCACGTACCGTGTTTGCATTTCGAGACGGCCTACTACCAGCCGCTGGAGTTTTGCATCGCCAACGGCATCGCCACCTTCGAGGGTGGCGCCCAGGGCGAGCACAAGATGGCGCGCGGCTTTTTGCCGCAAAAGACTTGGTCCGCCCACTGGCTGGCGCACCCTGCCTTTGCCGATGCCGTGCAGCGCTTCCTCGAACGCGAGCGCGGCGGCATCGACGCCTACCTCGATGAATTGAACGAACACAGCCCGTTTCGCAGCTAGAAAAAGAAAAACGCTCCCGGCCATGCTAGACGGGGAGCGCTGTGAACCTCAGGCGCGAGTCAGACACAACTCCGGCGCCGCCTTGCTTAGGCTTGTTCAGCATCCTTCTTGAACGCAGCGACGCCGCTCAGGATTTCTTCCTTGGCCACGTCAGGACCGTACCAGCCGTCGATCTTGACCCATTTGCCTTTTTCCAGGTCTTTGTAATGCTCAAAGAAATGCTGGATCTGGCGCAGGCGCAGTTCATTCAAGTCTTCCGGCTTTTGCCAGTGGCTGTAGATCGACAGTACCTTGTCGACTGGCACGGCGAGTACTTTCGCGTCTTCACCCGACTCGTCGGTCATTTTCAGCACGCCGATAGGACGGCAGCGTACGACCACGCCTGGGATCAGCGGGAATGGGGTGATGACCAGCACGTCAACCGGGTCGCCGTCCGGCGACAGGGTGTTCGGCACGTAGCCGTAGTTGCACGGGTAATGCATGGCGGTACCCATGAAGCGATCGACGAAAATCGCGCCGCTTTCCTTATCGACTTCGTACTTGATCGGATCGGCATTCATCGGGATTTCGATGATGACGTTGAAATCGTTTGGCAGGTCGCGGCCGGAAGAGACGTTATTCAAACTCATGGGGTTCCTCATTAGCGGATTGTGTTTTAACCGCGCAATTATAGCGAAGTAAGGGCTGCTTGTGCGCTGCAGCAGCAGCGCTGCCGACATTTTGCGCCCCAAGCCAACAACAGTGGCATGCACGGCGCGCAAGGCGCCACCGCGTGCGCAATAAAAAGCCGTTCAGTGTGCACGGAACGGCTTTTTCAGGTCTGCAGAAACAGCGTACAAGCTGACTTGCAAACTGGCTTACAGGATGGTGGCCAGCGCGCACTGCCGGTAATGGGCAGCAGCCTGTTCCGTCTGCTGCAAGGCATCGTGCATCTGCGCCAGCTTCAAGTGCGCGTCGCGCACCATTTGCGGCTCGTTCGCGTCCGACAAAGCCTGCTCCAGGTGGCGCTGAGCCTTGCCCCACAGTTTTTGTTTGAGGCACAAGGCACCCAGGGTCAGCGCCAGTTCCGCATCGAGCGGACGTTGTTTCATCCATTGCTCGCAATGCTCGATCTGCAGCAGCAGGGCCGGTGTGCCGGCCGGTGCCGCCGCTAAGCGGTAGGCACGCACGACACGCGCATCCCAATCGGCGGCCAGCGATTCTTCGCACACGAGGCGCGCTTCGTCGTGCAGGCCGCGCACATTCAGGGCCGTGGCGGCGCGGCAGGCGATGTAGGGCTTGACGCGGTCTACACTCGGCACGCTGGACCACACGCGCATCACCGATTCGGCGTCATGCGATGGGTCGGACAGCAAATGGTCGTAGGCCAGCTCGCGCAGGCGCGACGACAACGCCGGATGCAAGGCGCGATGCTTGTCGAGCGAACGCACGAGGCGCAGCACTTCCGGCCAGTTCTTGGCCTGCTGCTCGGCTTTCAGCGACCATTGCAGCGCGTGGATATGCCGCGTGCCGCTGGCGTTGAGTTCACGCACGGCCGCCAGGGCCGCTTCGGGCTGATGGTCGTCGACCAGCAATTCTGTCACCGTCATCAAACGCGCCGTCTTCAGGCTGGCATCGGCTTCGACGCGGGCCAGCCAGCTGTCGCGGCGTTCGGACTGGCGCATGCGGTGCGCAGCGCGCGCGCCGATCAGCGCGGCCAGGCCGGCGTTTTCTTCCAGCTCGGCAGCGCGCAAGGCGGCCTTTTCGGCGTGGCCGAAACGCCCTTCGAACAGGGCTTTCAAGGCTTCGCGCAAGCCCTTGTTGCCATCACGCTCACGCTTGCGCTGGCGGTAGGCCGCCACTTGGGCTGGCATGCGCGCGGTGGCGCGCACGGCGCGCACCAGCAGGTAGAGCAGCACGAACAGCAGTGCTTGCAACAGCAGGAAGAAGTTCAGCGACAAATCGATGCGATATGGCGGGTAGAACAGCACCACATTGCCAGGATTGAAACGGGCCGTCACGGCGATACCGATCGCCGTAGCCATCAGGGCGAGTAACCAGAGAAATAGACGCATGGGCTCAGGACTTCGCTTTGTAGTTGCGCACAGCCGTCAGACTGTCGGATAAGGTTGGCATGTCGATGGCCAAGTTGCTGCCCTGCACCTGGCGCAGCAAGGATTGTGCCGTCTGCGTGCTCTTGGCACGGGTGTCGAAATACTTGGCCAGCGCATCTTGGGCGGCGATCAAGTCATTCCTGAACGCGGTTTCATTGCGCGACAACAAGGCCATGCGGGCATTGAGCAGGCGCAACTTGACGTTTTCGCGCAAGAAATACGCTTGCGTCGGCGACAGCATCAGCGCTTCCGGCGTATCGACGCGGCGGATGCGTATCAATTGCCGCACGTCAGTCCACATGTCGCCGCTCCAGGTATCCCAGCCGTCGCGCACTTTTTGCAGCAGCGGTTCGGGCGCCGGCGGTCCTGCCAGCTTGCCGCTCGCATCGCGCACGGCCTTGGGCTTGGCCTCGGCCTTGGCCTCGGCCTTGGCCTTGCCCGGCTTTTCCGGCGCGGCCAAAGCCGGCGTCTCGTCGGACAGCATCGGCAGCGCGTCGATCTGGGCGATCACGGCATCGAGGCGCAGTGCCACGCCCGTCGAATCGACGCTGGGCAGGGCCTTGAGTTTTTCCATGTCGCGCCCGATGGCGCGGCGGATGGTGATGAATTGCGGCTTGTCGGAACGCGACAGGCTGCGATCCGCATTTTGCAGGGCGATCAGCGCACCGGGCACGTTGCCGGCCAGTTGCAGCTGCTGGCTGGCGGTCGACAACACTTGCTCGATTTCCGTCAATGCCCACTCGTCGCGGTTCTTCGACAAGTCGTTATACAGTTGTTCCAGCGCCAGCTGCTGGCTTTGTGTTTCGCTCTGGCGGTTTTCCAGCGCGCCCACCTTGATTTGCAGCTCTTTCGTGCCTTCTTGCACGTTGCGCGCCAGCACGCCTGTTTCAGCGTTGCTGACATCGCCTTTTTGCAGGCGCTTGGCAACTTCTTCGCGCAAATTGCGGATTTGCTTGCTGGTCGACCAGCTGTGTGCCGCCAGCAGTACCGCCAGCACGATGACGGCGATGCTCATGGGCTTTTGCAGCTGCTCAAGCAAGCTGGGCGCGCGGCCAGCGGATTGGTCGGCCGCCTGCGGCGCCGTCTTCACGGCGCTGCCAGGCGTTGCATTCGGTTCGGAGAGTGTAGGCATTTCGTTCATGGTCGTGATTGTAACGCGGCGAGCACTCCTGCGTCGCCTGATCCTGTCAAGGTAACACGGACAAAACCCAGGGCCGCCGCCGTTTGTGCAATGCGCGCGTGCGGCACGATCAGATGCTGCTGTTGCATTTTCACAACAGCCGTCTTTTTATCATCCAATTCTTCGAGCAGCGCCAGCAAACCGCGCAGCGCTTCCGAGCTGGTGATGATCCAGTCATTATCATGCTGCAACAGGCTTTCCAGGGTGGCCCGCAAGGCTGGCGTCAGCGTTGGCACCTGGCGACGGTAGGCCGTCAGGAACGCGACGTCGGCGCCGGCGGCGCGCAAGCCGTCGGCCAGGTAATCGCGTCCGCCATCGCCGCGCACGATCAGCACGCGCTTGCCGCGCAGGGCCGGCAAGTCCAGCGCCAGCAACAGATGTTCGGAATCGCTGCGCGACGGGTCCAGCGGGCTGCTAATGCTGGCATTCGCAGCCGTGACGCCATGCGCGGCCAAGGCCAGGCGGCTGCCCTCGCCCACCACGGCCAGCGGCACGCCGGACGGCCAGACGCTCAAGTGCGCAAAGACGCAGTCGATGGCGTTCGGCGAGACGAACGCCACCAGGTCGAACTCGGTCAGTCGCGCCAGCACCGCTTGCAGCTGCGCGCCTTCCTCTGCGCCGTCAAGCGCGTGGATTTCCAGCAGTGGCAGCACGGTCACGGGCCAGCCTAGCGCCGCAATTTTGGCGGCCAATGGCGCCGCTTGCGCTGCCGGCCGCGTGATCACCACGGTGTCAGGCATGCGGCGCCAGGCCTTCATGCTCGTCAGGCGTAACGATACACGAGGCGAGGATGCCGGCGGCGTCCTGCTCGCGCAGCAGTTCAGCCACCTGTTCACCCAGCAATTGCGGCGCACTGGCCGGGCCACTGACATCGGCGCTGGCCATGCGCGCGCCGTCCGGCGTGGCGACCATGGCGCGCAAACGCATCTGTTCGCCTTCGACGGTGGCAAACGCGGCCAACGGAATCTGGCAGCTGCCGCCGAAAATCTTCGACACCTTGCGCTCGGCCGTGACAGCTTGCGCCGTCTCCGTGTGGTTCAGCGGCGCCAGCAGGCGCACCAGGTCGGCGCCGTCGCTGCGCCCGCTACGAATTTCGATCGCCATGGCGCCCTGGCCGGCGGCCGGCAGGCTGTCTTCCGGCGCCAGCACGGCGCGGATGCGCGCGGCCAGGCCCAGGCGTTTCAGGCCGGCAGCGGCCAAGATGATGGCGGCATAGTCGCCACGGTCGAGCTTGCCCAAACGCGTGTCGAGGTTGCCGCGCAGGGGCAAAATCGTCAGGTGCGGATAGCGCGCGGCGATCAGCGACTGGCGCCGCAGGCTGCTGGTACCGACCACGGCGCCATGCGGCAGCTCGGCCAGGCTGGCGTAATCGTTGGAGACAAACGCGTCGCGCGGATCTTCGCGCTCGAGGATGGCGGCCAGGCTATAGCCTTCTGGCAACGTCATCGGCACGTCCTTCAGCGAATGCACAGCCAAGTCGGCGCGGCCTTCTTCCATCGCCACTTCCAGCTCCTTGACGAACAAACCCTTGCCGCCCACCTTCGACAGGGCGCGGTCGAGAATCTGGTCGCCGCGTGTGGTCATGCCGACAATTTCAACGCTACACTGTGGGTACAGGGCGGCCAGGCGCGCGCGCACGTGTTCAGCTTGCCACATGGCAAGACGGCTCTCGCGCGTGGCGATCACCAGGCGCGCGGGTATGCTCAGGGGCAATTCGTTCGGGGTCAATTCGGATGCTTTCAAAACAAGTTCTTTCGCTGTCATTGTCGTTGCGATTGTCATTGCGATTGGCGTTGCCTGTGCGCGCGTCCGCGATCAATGTGTATCGGGTGGCGCCCGGCGTGGCTATAATCGTTATCCCTTTGCCTAGAAGGCCAAGCTAGGCTGGCGTCCATGTTGAAGACCACAAATTTTATCATGCGCCCCCTCCCCCCTGCGGCCAAACGCCCGGTGCGATCCACATTTCCTTGCTTTTACACTTACTTTGGTTCTTTATTATGCTCAATGACGCAGTAGCACCAGAAATAGTTCCAGCGGCCGGCTCCGACAAGGACGCGCCACTGAAAGAAGACATCCGCCTGCTCGGTCGCCTGCTGGGCGACGTACTGCGCGAACAGGAAGGCGACGCCGTCTTCGATGTGGTGGAAACCATACGCCAGACGTCCGTGCGCTTGCGCCGCGAAGCGGATGCGGGCGCCGCGCTCGAACTCGACGCCATGCTCAAGGAACTGAGCCGCGAACAGACCATTTCCGTGGTGCGCGCTTTTTCCTATTTTTCGCACCTGGCCAATATTGCCGAAGATCAACACCATATCCGCCGTCGGCGCGCCCACCTGCTGGCCGGCTCGCCAGCGCAAAAGGGCAGCGTCAGCTTCGCGCTGAAAAAACTGCGCGCCGCCGGCGTGCCGCGCAAGACCGTCGACACTTTCTTTCAGGAAGCGCTGATCGCTCCCGTGCTGACGGCCCACCCGACGGAAGTGCAGCGCAAGAGCATACTCGACGCCGAGCACGACATCGCGCGTCTGCTGGCAGAGCGCGACCGGCAGCTGACGCCGAAAGAACGGCAAGCCAATATGCAGCTGCTGCGCGCGCGCGTCTCCACCCTGTGGCAAACGCGCATGCTGCGCTATTCGAAGCTGACGGTCGCCGACGAGATCGAAAACGCGCTGTCCTATTACCGCATCACCTTTTTGCGCGAACTGCCGGGCCTGTACGACGATATCGAGGAAGATATCGCCGCCCAATACCCGAACGGCGACGGCACCATCGAACCCATCAACGCCGCCTACGTGCAGATGGGTAGCTGGATCGGCGGCGACCGCGACGGCAACCCGAACGTGAATGCGGGCACCATGCAGCATGCGCTGACACGCCACGCCACCACCATCCTCGACTTTTACCTCGACGAGGTGCACACGCTGGGTGCGGAATTGTCCGTCTCGACCCTGATGGTGGGCGTCAGCGAGGAACTGCAGGCGCTGGCCGAGCAGTCGCCGGACGCCTCGCCGCACCGCAGCGACGAACCCTACCGCCGCGCCCTGATCGGCATCTATGCGCGCCTGGCCGCCACCGCCCGCGCCCTGGGTGCCACCAATATTTTGCGCAAGGAAGTGGGGCCGGCCGCAGCGTATCGCGACGCCGCCGCGTTTGTGACCGACTTGCGCACCATCGTCGCCTCGCTCGAATCGCACCATGGCGCAGCGCTCGTGCGCCCGCGCCTGGCCACTCTGGCGCGCGCGGCCGACATCTTCGGTTTCCACCTGGCCTCGCTGGATATGCGCCAGACTTCCGACGTGCACGAACGCGTGCTGGCCGACCTATTCGCGAAAAGTGGCGTAAGCGCCGACTACACGGCCCTGCCCGAGGAAGATAAGCAGGCCCTGCTACTGAATGAACTGGCGCAGCCGCGCCTGCTGTACTCGCCGTATATCGCCTACAGCGCGGAAACGGATTCCGAACTGGCGATTTTGCGCACGGCGCGCGATATCCGCCAGCGCTATGGCGCGCGCGCGATCCGCAACTACATCATTTCGCACACGGAAACCGTGTCCGACTTGCTGGAAGTGCTGCTGCTGCAAAAAGAAACAGGCTTGCTGCGCAGCGACTGGAAGGCGGGAGGCGACGGCGACAGCAGCTGCGAGCTGATGGTCATCCCCCTGTTCGAAACCATACCCGATCTGCAGCGCGCGGCCGGCATCATGAGCCAAGTCATGGCCTTGCCTTTGCTTAAACAACTGATCGCCAAACAGGGACAGTTGCAGGAAGTCATGCTCGGCTATTCCGATTCGAACAAGGATGGCGGTTTTCTCACCTCGAACTGGGAACTGTACAAGGCCGAACTGGCGCTGGTGACCGACTTCCAGAAGGCCGGCGTCAAGCTGCGCCTGTTCCATGGTCGTGGCGGTACGGTGGGCCGAGGCGGCGGACCCAGCTATGAAGCCATCCTGGCCCAGCCGCCGGGCACCGTCAACGGGCAGATCCGCCTGACGGAACAAGGCGAAATCATCGCCTCGAAGTTTTCCAATGCCGAAATCGGCCGGCGCAACCTGGAATTGCTGGTGGCCGCCACCCTGGAAGCGAGCCTGGCGCCGCAAGCAGCCAGTGACGCCCACGCCAGCGAACTGGCGCAGTTCGAGGCCGTGATGGCGGACCTGTCGAAACTGGCGTATCACGCTTACCGCCACCTCGTGTATGAAACGCCGGGATTTACCGAGTATTTCTTTTCGGCCACACCGATTGCGGAAATCGCCGAACTGAACCTCGGTTCGCGCCCCGCCTCGCGCAAGGCCAACCAGCGCATCGAAGACTTGCGCGCCATTCCTTGGGGCTTTTCCTGGGGCCAGTGCCGCTTGCTGCTGCCAGGCTGGTTTGGCTTTGGCAGCGCCATCGAAGCGTGGATTAACGACGCTGCGGGCGCCGCGAAAGATGAGAAGATCGCCACCCTGCGCGCCATGTACGCCGCATGGCCATTCTTTGCCACCCTGTTGTCGAATATGGACATGGTACTGGCCAAGACGGACCTGGCGATTGCCTCGCGCTATGCGGAACTGGTGGCAGACCAGGACTTGCGCGAACGCATCTACAAGCGCATCACAGATGAGCATGGCACCACCTTGCGCTGCCTGGAGCTGATCACCGGCAACACGGAGCGCCTGGCGGGCAACCCGCTGCTGGCGCGCTCGATCCAGAACCGCTACGCCTACCTCGATCCGCTGAACCACTTGCAGGTGGAATTGATCAAGCGCAACCGCGCCCTGTCGGCAGAAAGCAAAATCGACGAAAGGGTACACCGCGGCATCCAGCTATCGATCAATGGCGTGGCGGCAGGTCTGCGCAATACGGGCTGATCGCATCAGGCTGCCATCGGCAGACAGGGGCCGGCACCGAGAGAGCCACGGGCCACGGGCCGGCCCCATGCACACCGCAGCGACCAGGGAGGCCGACTCGCGCCTCGTCCTGCGCATCAGCGACAATGGCACCCGCATCGGCATAGCGATAGCACGTCACAAAAATTATCAAAAAAGGTAACAAATTAAGTATGCATTTACGGCATAAAAAAGTATAGTAAGTTTTTTCTTTGAAGAGCCTATCATGCCGCCACGGTTCTGCTGCCTTCCCGCCACCGTGCTCGGCCTGCTCCTGCTGGCCGCCGTCCCCACTGCCATCGCCAGCGCCACCAACTATGCCGAACGCGGCTTTGGTGAAAAAGATGGCAATGGCAGTATCGCATCCGACCTGAACCCGGCCGGCCTGGTAGCGGGCATCGTCATGGAAGCAGAAGGACGACGCCGCGCCGTGACGTATCAGCATGGCCGTATCCGCGAACTGGGCACCCTGGGCGGCAATGAAGGTTTCACCAAGGCGATTAATACGCATGGCGTGGTGGTGGGCTCGGCGCAGACAGCCACTGGCGCCTGGCATGCATTCCGCTTTGAAGAAGCGGGCGGCATGCGCGACCTGGGCACCCTGGGCGGCACCAGCAGTTACGCCACCGCCATCACGCGCGACGGCCAGGTGGCCGGCTATGCCGATACCAGCGACGGCGATTTCCACGCCTTTATCACGAAAGCCGACCTCAGCCTGCAAGACCTGGGCACCCTGGGCGGCGCCAGCAGCTATGCCAGCGGCGTAAATATACATGGCGTGGTGGTGGGCACGGCGCAGCGCGGCGATGGCTACCGCCGTGCCTTCGCCTACCGCCCCGGCGCGGGCATGCAGGAAATAGGCACCCTGCCCGGCGGACGCATCAGCTCGGCCACCGCCATCAATGACGCGGGCCTGATCGTGGGCGCCTCGGAAACGGACAAGCGCCGCTGGCACGCATTCGCCTGGGATGGCAAGCGCATGCTCGACCTGGGCGCCCTGATCGGCCAGGGCGACAGCTACGCCACGGCAGTCAACGCTGCCGGACACATCGTCGGCAGCGCCCACATCAAGGGCTTTGAACCGATGACCTTTGTCTACAAGGAAGGTGTGATGACGGTGCGCCGCCGCGACGATGGCCTGTACCTGACCAACAAGATCACGGACGCCGGCCTGGTGGTGGGCGCCATTTACACGGGGCATAAATTCCAGGCCTTCGCCGTGCCATCGCAAGCGGCCCCCGCACCGCAGCGCAGTAATCCATTGGACTGGCTGGTGATCACCATCGTGATCTCGACCAGCGGCGTCCTGCTATACAAATTGCAACACAACTATCGCATGGGCCTACTAGGCGCGCGCACGCGTTTCATGTAAGCCAACGCTAGGGATGGACGAAAAAAAAGAGGCTTGCGCCTCTTTTTAAATGTACTCAATACCTATCGCGACACCTGACAGTAGCGTAGCGGGCGCAAGTGAGGACGCGCAGTAGGTTCTGGCGGGTGTCTCTAGTTTTGCGTCAGGAAGGTTTTCAGCTTGTCCGAGCGCGAAGGCTGGCGCAGCTTGCTCATGGCTTTCGCTTCAATCTGGCGGATGCGCTCACGCGTCACGTCGAACTGCTTGCCCACTTCTTCCAGGGTATGGTCGTTCGACATTTCCACGCCGTAACGCATGCGCAGCACTTTCGCTTCGCGTGGCGTCAAGGAATCGAGCACTTCCTTGATGACATTGCGCATCGACGCGTGCAGTGCGGCGTCCAGCGGTGCCAGGGTAGTGTTGTCTTCGATGAAGTCGCCCAGTTGCGAATCGCCATCTTCGCCCATCGGCGTTTCCATGGAAATCGGCTCTTTCGCGATCTTCATGATTTCGCGCACCTTGTTTTCCGGCATTTCCATCTTGACGGCCAGCGTCGCCAGGTCAGGCTCGCTGCCCGTTTCCTGCATGATCTGGCGCGAGATGCGGTTCATCTTGTTGATCGTTTCGATCATGTGCACCGGCACGCGGATGGTACGCGCCATGTCGGCGATCGAACGCGTGATGGCCTGGCGTATCCACCAGGTGGCGTAAGTCGAGAACTTGTAGCCGCGACGGTATTCGAATTTATCGACCGCCTTCAGCAAGCCGATGTTGCCTTCCTGGATAAGATCGAGGAATTGCAAGCCGCGGTTGATGTATTTCTTGGCGATCGAAATAACCAGGCGCAAGTTGGCGACCGTCATTTCGCGCTTCGCGTGACGCGCACGTTTTTCGCCGGCAGCCATCTGCTTGTTGATCTTGCGCAAGTCAGCCAGCGGCAAGGCCACGCGCGCTTGCAGGTCGATCATCTTCTTTTGCAGTTCCTTGACGGCGGGCACGTTGCGGCTGAGGATGGCGCTGTACGGATACTTGCAATCGACTTCGCGGTCTACCCATTCCAGGTCACATTCATTGCCCGGGAACACCTTGATGAAGTGGGCGCGCGGCATGCCGCATTTGTTCACGCACAGTTCCAGCACGGCGCGCTCGATGTGGCGCACTTCTTCCATCTGGCCGCGCAGGGTGTCGCACAGCTTTTCCACGACCTTGGCCGTAAAGCGGATGCCCAGCAATTCCTGCGAAATGGCTTCCTGCGCCTTCGTGTAGGCTTTCGAGTTGTAACCCTCGGGCGCCTTGCGCATCTTTTCGTACTGCGTCGAAATGACGTTGAACTTCTCCAGCGCATTCTTTTTCAGCTGGGCCAATTGCTCGCTGGAGAAACCGGCTGCGCCGCCATTCGCGTCGCCGTCTTCTTCCTCGGCTTCTTCTTCCTCTTCCTCGTCGTCACCGCTGGCGACGACCGGCGCGGCGGCAGCGGCAGGCGCCGGGGCATTACTTTCGTTCAAGTCGACAAAACCGTCGACCACTTCATCGACCTTGATCTCGTCGCGCGCGATTTTTTGCGACAGAGCAACGATTTCGCCGATGGTGGTCGGGCAGGCGGAAATTGCCTGGATCATGTCCTTCAGACCGCCTTCGATGCGCTTGGCGATCTCGATCTCGCCTTCGCGCGTCAGCAGCGCCACGGCGCCCATTTCACGCATGTACATGCGCACAGGGTCGGTGGTGCGGCCGAAGTCGGAGTCGACCGTCGACAAGGCGGTAGCGGCAGCGGCTTCGACTTCATCATCGCTGGTGACGGTGGCGACGTTGTCGGTCAGCAACAAGCTTTCCGCGTCAGGGGCGCGCTCGTAGACGGCGATGCCCATGTCGTTAAAGGTAGCGATGATGCCTTCGATCGCTTCCGGATCGATGATATTTTCCGGCAATTGGTCATTGATCTCGGCATAGGTAAGGAAGCCGCGCTCCTTGCCCATGTTGATCAAGCCCGTGATCTGCTTGCGACGGCGTTCCAGGTCCGCTGCCGAGGCTTCCGGATCGCCCAGTGCATCGGCCAGGCCGCCTTTGGCTTTGCGGTCGCGCGCTTTCGATACCGCCTTCAGTTCGGCGCGCTCAACGGCGTTAAGCGCTGCCACTTCATCGTTTTCTGGCGTGAATTCGCTCGGTTTGCGGCCACGTCGACCCGGCACCTTGACGCTCGGCAAGAAGTAATTCGAGGTGTCGATGGCGGCCAGGGCATCGGCGTCCGTGGTCTTGCTGACCACTTGCGCGCCGGTGATAATGGTCACGGGCGCCACTTCAGGCTTGGCGCGCACGACTTTCGAACGGGCAGCCGTCACCACTTTATTCGTGGCGGCGCTTTCGCTGATCTTGCGTGGCGCGACCGGCGCCTTGGCGCCGGGAGCGATCTTCACGCTCGGAGTCTTGGCCGGCGCAGCATCGACTACCTCGGCAACGACTTCGGCGGCAGGTGCGGCAATGGCTGCTTCCACAGCCGACTCGGCCGGCGGCACGGCAGCGAGACGCGAACGGCTTTTCTTTACCACGGTGACGACGGTGGGCGCCGTCGTGACGGTGGCTTCCGGATTCGCTTGCGCATTATCGATGAAGTAAGATAAAGTCGTTTTGGGTACGGCAAGTGGTGCCGCAGCTGGGCGTGGCGCCTTGGCGGACAACGTTAAAGTTTTTGGCGTATTCTTCATGAGATATCTCTTAATGCGAGACCAGATGGTGTCGGCGCGAAGTGAATGATTCCACCTAAGCCTGCGAAACCGGACTCGATGGAGCGTATTGTTGCCGCTGCCGTCAAGGGCAGCGGCGCCTGTCTATCGGGACGTTCAAAGCCCGCGCACACAGCGGCGGCGGGGCCGAAGCCGGGTCAGATAAATAAGCGATGTACATTGCGGAATGAAAAAAAGCCCGTACCAGAACGGGCTTGAATCTATTGTTGTTCAGTGAAGACACAGCGGAGAGCAAGATTATGCACGAAGGCCAGTTATCTGGATAATTGATAAGCAAAATATCTGGTATCAAAAATATCAATAATAGTGCCCCTGCACCGCACTGCTCTTATCCCCTGCACACCTGAGCCAGACCGTGAAATACGGGGCCTAGTCATCAGCGCAAGCGGACATTATACACATTTCTCGCCATTCGCGCTGCGCGCACTGTCGTACGGACTAGCTTATCTCTGCACAAGTTGCCAAAAAAGACAATGCACTTGCCTGTGGCGCGTGCTATGCTCGCCTTTTATAGCCCAACCAATGATGTCGATGACCAGCTCCACGCCAGACCAGCAAGCCACCACTCCAGACACGCCAGTCGATGCAGCCCCAGCGGCGGCTCCAGCGGCAGCGGCCACGCCGGCCCCTACCGGCCTGACAGCGCGCGCCCTGCTCAAGCAGTTCCAAGAGCAATTCCCGCCGTTCCGCGATTGCCTGCCATTATCGATCGGGATCGACAAGCAGATCCTGGCACGCCTGCCGGACCTGGACCGCAAGCTGATGCGCACGGCGCTGGGCATCCACACGGGTTCGCTGCGCTATTTGCGCATGATGGAAAAAGCCAAGATTCGCTATGACCTCGACGGTACAGCCGGCGCAGAAGTGACACAGACGCACCGCGACCACGCCACGCAAGTGTTGCAGCAACGCTTCAAGAAGGAAGCCGATCGCAAAAAGGCCGAACGCGACGCCGCCGCTGCCGAAGAAGCGAACCGTTTGCGCCTGGAAAAACTGAGTCAGCTGACCGCAAAATTCTCGCGCAAAGGTTGATCCGGTTTCATGGACACAGCTGTCGCACCGCCTCTGCCCCCATATCAAGGCATTGCAATCGAGCACGTCAAACTGGTACGCACCAGTGATGACGCCAGGGCCGCCATGGCAGCCCTGCTGGCAGCTGACGCCATCGGCTTCGATACGGAATCGAAGCCGACTTTTGTGAAGGGCGAGTCCTCCACGGGGCCGCACCTGATCCAGCTGGCCACCGACGACATCGCTTACCTGTTCCAGGTAGGCAGCGCACCGGCCTTGGCCTTGGCCGAACTGAAAGCCATCCTCGAATCGACCACCACCATCAAGGTGGGCTTTGGCTTGTCCGACGACGTCAAGCGCCTGCGCAACAAGCTCGGTATCGCGCCGGCCCAGGTGCTCGACCTGTCCGTCGCCCTGCGCGGCGGCCAGCGCAACGACCTGGGCGCGAAGACTGCCGTGGCCAAGTTCTTTGGCCTGCACCTGCAGAAATCAAAAAAGATCTCCACCACCAACTGGGCCACCTCGCGCCTGACGGAAAAACAGATCCTGTACGCAGCCGACGATGCGCAAGTGGCCCTGCGCGTGTATCGCCGCTGGATCGCCGACGGCGGTAAAGTAACGGCGCAAAAAGCCCCCCGCGCCAGCACGCCGCCGGCCACACCGCCCGCCCCCGTCTGAGCTGGTGCACGCATGGCGGCACCCCCTGCCGCCAATGGCCCATCGCATGTCAATCCTACGCCCTTAAAGCGATAACTGATAACTGATAACTGATCTGTCGTGTTCTTCACAACTGATGCTGTCAGAATCACCGTGGCGGGTATATGCTAGGGTAAAAAATGATCCGTGCAGCAAGACCAGCACGCCGTTGCGACCGACGAGAGAGCTTATTTTGCCATGCCACTTTCCAGACAACTTTCGCTAGCACTGCATTGCCGCTGCGCACTGGCACTGGCGCTGGCCCTGGCACTGCCCTTGCCCGGCCTGGCGCTGGCAGCAGCGGCGACGCCACCAGCGCGCCACGACAGCCTGGAACAGCGCATCAAGGCTTGCACCGCCTGTCATGCGCCAAAGGAGCGCCATGATGCCTTCTTTCCCCGTATCGCTGGCAAGCCGGCCGGCTATCTGTACAACCAGCTGCTCAACTTCCGCGAAGCAAGGCGACAGTACCCGACGATGAATTACATGGTCGAACACTTGCCCGACGATTACCTGCGCGAAATCGCCGAGTATTTTGCGGCGCAGCACCCTGCCCCGCCGCCGGCCCAGCCCAGCAGCGCCGGCAAGGCGGCCCTGGCGCGCGGCAAGCAGCTGGTGCTGCAAGGCGATGCCGGCAAAAAAATTCCAGCCTGTAGCGCCTGCCATGGCCATCAACTGGCCGGCGTGGCGCCAGCCATCCCCGGCTTGCTGGGCTTGCCGCGCGACTATATCAACGCCCAGCTCGGTGCCTGGAAGAATGGCATACGCCGCGCCCATGCGCCCGACTGCATGGCGCAAGTGGCCCAGCGCCTGTCGGATGCGGACGTGGGCGCCGTCTCGGCCTGGCTGGGCACGCAAGTGGCCAGCGCCGACGCGCGCCCTGCAAGCAGCATCACCCTGCCCTTGCCGCTGCACTGCGGTGGCGTGCCAGGTTCTGCGGCGCAGGTGGCGCCATGAAAAAATGGATGATCGCGGCCGGCCTGCTACTGCTCGCCGGCGTCAGCGCCAACGTCCTGCTGTACCCGGACGACGACCTCGGCCCAGCCGCCGTTGCCAGCCCCCTTAGCCAGCAACAGCTGGTCGCGCGTGGCGCCTACCTGGCCAAAGCGGGCAATTGCATGGCCTGCCACACGATGCGCGGCGGGGTGGCGTATGCGGGGAGACGGGCCTTGCAGACGCCGTTCGGCACAGTGCTCTCACCGAACATCACGGCCGACAAGGAAACGGGCATAGGCAGCTGGACGGCCGACGATTTCTGGCGCGCCATCCACAACGGCAAGTCGAAAGACGGCCGTTTGCTGTACCCGGCGTTCCCCTACACCAACTACACCAAGGTGCAGCGCGCAGACAGCGACGCCCTGTACGCATATTTCCAGCGCGTGCCGCCGCACAGGCAGGCGAACGCGCCGCACGCGCTGCGCTTTCCCTACAACCAGCAAATCGCGCTGGCCGCCTGGCGCGCACTGTACTTCAAGCCCGGCGTGTACCAGCCGCTCACGACGCACAGCATGGAATGGAATCGTGGCGCCTACCTGGTGCAGGGCCTGGGCCACTGCAGCGCCTGCCATAGCAGCCGCAATGCCCTGGGCGGTAGCGACGAGACACTGTCGGGCGGCCTGATACCCGTACTGGGCTGGTACGCGCCAGCGCTGACATCGGATGCGCAAACGGGCCTGGGCGACTGGGATACGGCGCATATCGTGGCATTGCTGCAAACGGGCGTCTCGCCGCGCGCCACCGTCTTGGGCCCCATGGCCGAGGTGGTGCGGCAAAGCTCGCAGCATATGCGCAGCGACGACCTGCAGGCGATGGCCGTGTACCTGAAAAGCTTGCCCGGCCCGGCGCAGGCGGCAGCACGCCCCCCGCGCGAAACGTCAGAGCAAGTTCGGCAGCAACTGGCACTGGGGGAAAAACTGTATCGGGCGCAGTGCGCGAGTTGCCACCAGGCCGACGGCAAAGGCGTGCCGCCTGACTACCCGCCGCTGGCCGGCAAGCGCGCGCTGACGACGGACTCGGCCGTAAACGCCATCCGCCTCGTGCTCAACGGCGGCTTTGCGCCCGGGACCAGCAGCAACGCGCGGCCCTATGGCATGCCGCCGTTCGGTGCCGCCATGGATGACGCCGAGATAGCGGCCGTGGTGACGTATGTGCGTGCCTCGTGGGGCAATAATGCGCCGGCGGTTTCTGCATTAGAAGTCAACAGGTACCGCAGCGTGCCGCTGGACTAGCCGTCCATCATTCCCAAGCCCTGCTACAGCCGGAGTCGGATCCTCAGGATCCGACTCCGGTGATGCGCGGGTTAGCCATAAAAAAACCGGCCGGCGCCGGTTTTTTTCACGTCAGGCAGCCGCTCTCAACGGAACTTGCTTTTATGTCCGGTCTTCAAGTCCAGCGCATAGCGCACGCCGTTGTCCGTCAGCATGACTTCATCGGGCGGCTCTTCGCCGGCCAGGGCGCCGTCGATCAGGGGCAAGCCTTCGCCCTTGCGCATCAAATCATCGCAGCGCTCGTACACGTTCACGCAGCCGGTAGAAGCCATCAGCGATTGCACGATGGCCACTTTCCACGCATCCACGCCACCGGCATTGAATTGGCAAATCAGATAGCCTTGCACGCCGCCAAATAACTGCACCACCAGGCCCGGCAAGCCCTCGTCTTCGCCCTTGATGAGGGTCAACAGCTGGTTCTCGCCCGCCTTCTTGATGACTGGCAGTTTTTTCTCGATGGCAGCCTTGACGCGGCGCTTGATCAGCGCATGGTCGACCGGTTCGTCTTCCTTGAAGCTCCAGATGCGCGCGCGGATTTGCGACTTCGAATTGTAGGCGGCGCGGGCGATGAATTGCTTCGCCGAGCTTTGCACGATGGCCGTCGAGCCGGGCTTCATTTTTTCCTGCGGCTTGCCTTCGACTTTTTCAATCGCAGACGCGTAAATCCAGGATTGGCCCAGCAAGCTCTTTTCCTTGCCCTGTTTGATGGTAATGATCAGCATGTAATTCCAGTAGTGTGAGCGGCGCGAGCCGGTCGTCGTATGTCCAATACCCGCATGATACCTCATGCCATCGCGTCACAGCCTGCTGCATTCTGTGCCGCCGCCGCCGCAGTCTGTCGCAGCGCGCTACACAGGCGCGGGTGTCTGGCCTACCATGGCTGCAGACTAATTCAAAACAGGGAGCAAGAATGACACAGCCACTTTTCCGACCTCGCCACCTTCGCCGCCTTCGCCACGCCGGCATCGCCAGCGCCCTGCTGCTGGCCGCCTGCGCCCTGGCCATCCCGGCCGCGCCGGTGCTGGCGTCGCCACTCGACTGGATCTCCGGCAACAGCATCGAGGGCAGCGGCAAGCTGCAAAAGCAGACGCGCGAGCTTGCCAGTTTCCAAGGCGTGGCGCTCAATGTGCCGGGCACGGTCGAATTGCGCATCGGCAACACGGACAGCATCACCATCGAGGCCGACGACAATATCGTGCCGCTGATCGAGACGGTGGTGGAAAACGGCACTTTGCGCATCCGCTGCGCCAAGCGCAACATGCATTTCCGTCAGAGCAGCCTGAGCATTGTCATCCAGGCGCGCCAGGTGGAGCGCATCAGCGTGGGCGGCTCGGGCAGCATCACGGCAACGGGCTTGCGCGCCGATAAGCTGCGCTTCGACGTGGGCGGCTCCGGCGCCATCCACGCGCCTGACCTCGATAGCCGCCAGGTGGCCGTGGCCGTCGGTGGCAGCGGCAACTTTACGGCCAGCGGCAAGACGCGGCAACTGACGGCATCGATCGGCGGCTCGGGCAATATCCAGGCAGGCCGCCTGGCCGCGCGCGACGTGCAGGTGAGCATCGGCGGCTCGGGCGAGGCGCAAGTGTGGGCCAAGGATGACTTGAGCATCAGCATCGGCGGCTCGGGCGCAGTGCGCTACTACGGCGATCCGCGTATCAGCCGCAGCATGCAGCGCTCAAGCAGCATCGAGCGCCTGGGCAGCGCGCCGATATAAACGCCAGCAATGACAAAAGCCCGGATCGCTCCGGGCTTTTTGCGTTTCAAACGATCACAATCAGCGCGCCGGCTTGACCGGCTCGCGCTCGATCAAGACTGTGTTGACGCTGTCGGTCAGCCAGATCTGGCCATCCTGGATCGTGCATTGCAGTTGCATGTTGCGCTGCGCCAGCTTGCTCATGTCTTGCGCCGCCTCGGATGGCAGGTTGATCACGGTCAAGTTCTTCGCCCGTTCCAGCTTGTTGGCGATTTGCTTCCACCAGATATGGCTGGTTGCGCCGTAACTGTAGACGATCACCTGCGCCGAACGCCCGCAAGCCTTCAGGATGCGTTTTTCGTCGGGCTGGCCCACTTCGATCCACAGCTCGATGGCGCCTGTCAGGTCTTTCTGCCACAGGTCGGGCTCTTCAGTATCGAACAAGCCCTTGGTAAACGTCAACGCCTCGTTGGCGTGGATGGCGAACGCCAGCAGGCGCACCATCATGCGCTCGTCCGTTTCGGACGGGTGGCGCGCCAGGGTCAGGGCGTGATCCTGGTAGTAATTGCGGTCCATGTCAGCGATCTGCAGATCGGCTTTGAAAATTGTTGCTTTGAGGGCCATCGTGTTTCTGTCTCTGTAAAGTGGATATCAATATTGTACGGGCGGCGCTATCAGCGGAAGACCACGGTCTTGTCGCCATTTTTCAAGATGCGGTGCTCGACGAACCATTTCACGGCGCGCGCCAGCACCACGCACTCGACATCGCGGCCAATGGCGGTCAGCATTTCGGCATCCATCGCATGGTCGACGCGCTCGACGTCCTGCTCGATGATCGGGCCTTCGTCGAGGTCGCCCGTGACGAAATGGGCCGTTGCGCCGATCAGCTTGACGCCGCGCTGGTGCGCCTGCGCGTACGGCTTGGCGCCCTTGAAGCTGGGCAGGAAGGAATGGTGGATATTGATGGCGCGGCCATCGAGCGCCTGGCACAGGCCGGGCGAGAGGATTTGCATGTAGCGCGCCAGCACCACCAGGTCGATCTTGTGCGTGTCCATCAGCTCGATGATCTTCGCTTCCTGCGCCAGCTTGGCCGCTTCCGGTGCTCCGGCCGCCAGGGGCAGGTGGTGGAAGGGAATATTGTAGCTGGCCGCCAACTGGTAGAACTCCATGTGGTTCGAGACGATGGCGGGAATTTCCACGTTCAGCAAACCACTCTTGTAGCGGAACAGCAAATCGTTGAGGCAATGGCCAATCTTCGACACCATCAGCATCACGCGCGGCTTGACGCGCGCATCGTGCAACTGGCCATTGAGCTGCATGACTTGCGACAGGTCGGCGAAGTCGCTGCGCAACTGGGTGTCGCTGACGCTACCGTCTTCCAGCGCGAAATGCACGCGCATGAAGAACAGCTGGGATTCCTGGTCGCCGAACTGGGCGGAATCGAGGATGTTGCAGCCGTGTTCGGCCAGGAAGCCGGACACGCGGTGCACGATGCCGCGCTGGTCCAGGCAGGACAGGGTCAGGATGTATTCGGGATGCGTCATGGTCGAGGAATAATGCAAAAAAGAGGGCTATGCTCGGCTAAGCCAGGCGCGCCGGCCATCGGCTGCGCTGCCGCGAGCCGGCTATTGTCGCACGGCCGGGCCTGCAAGCCTGCATTTTCCACACGCGCTGCATGACTGCCAGCGTTGGCAAAGCGCTACATCTTCATTTGATCTGGCACAAAGTCATCGCGTTTTTACGTCTGCCAGCCCGAATTCTCACAGCAAGCCGGCATCCCGCAGGGAACCTGGGACGCCATACGGCGTCTATCTCTTTGCTTGTTTCAGTACACGTCGCATCCGCTACACCGGGTGTTTCTCGGACCAGATTTTCATTGAGGTAGAACATGTTCACAAACAGCATCCCTCCCCATCTCAGCCCAGCGCTGAAGTCGCACCTGGAAATCCAGTGCAATTTCGCCACAGAACTATCACGCAAGCTGTTCGACACGGCGCAGCAACTGAGCGAGCTGCATCTGCGGCTGGCGCAAGAACTGCTGCAGGAATGGAGCAGCGCCAGCCAGCAACTGCTGTGCGCGCGCGACACGGGCGAGTTCCTGTCGCTGGCCGCTGCCCAGCTGCAGCCGGGTAGTAACAAGCTGCGCCAGTACCAGCAGCAACTCGGCAATCTCGTCGCCAACGCCAATGTCGAAATAAAGCGCACGGCAGAGTATCACTTGCCCGAAGCGAGCCGCACGGCCGTGGCCTTCGCTGACGAAGTGGTGCGCAAGACGGCCGAAGAAACGGAAAAAGCCACACAGCGCCAGCGCGAAATGCTCGCAAAACTGCATGCCACGGGCCACCGCGACGGTGCGGGCCGCAGCCGCGATCCCGGCAGGCAATCCGATCAAGCACATTGAGCACCCGTATTGACCCGTATTGAACACCGGGCCACTACCCGACAACAAGGAGAGCGACATGGCCAACAGTAATGAGCAGGGCAAAGGCGCTGGCAGCAGCCAGAAAGCGAGCGCATCGGGCAGCAGCAAAGGCACGGCCAAACGCGGTTTCGCCGCCATGAGCGAAGGCCAGCAACGCGAAATTGCCAGCAAGGGCGGTCAGGCAGCCCATCAAAAGGGCACGGCGCATGAATTTGACTCGGAAGAAGCACGCCGGGCGGGGCAAAAAGGTGGCGAAGCGGTCAGCCGCAACCGTGTACACATGGCGGAAATCGGCAGGAAAGGCGGCGAGAGCCGGCAATCGGCCCAACGCGCTAATGAAGGCCGCAACAGTAGCGCGTCGCGCAGCGGCAACGCCGAGCAGCAAGCCAAGGCGAGCTTGCAAGGCAGCCACGACGACGAGCACAAGGCAGAACCGCGCTGATCTGCCACGCCAGGCCAGGCTAGACAAGGGCGTGGGGCGTGGGGTGGCCGCAGCGGCCGATGTCGGCGCTGGCACAGCGCGGGGCGCCGCGGTATGGTACATTCTCGCCTTACTCTCGACCGCGCCCTTCCCCGCATGCAGCCATCCCTGAAATACCTGAGCGCCTATTCCGAACAAACGCAAGCGCAAGTGCAACAACTGATCGCGCAAGACAAGCTGGGCGAAGTGTTGCTAAAACGCTACCCTAACGCGCATGAGGTGCGCAACGACAAGGCCTTGTACCAGTACGTACAAGAGTTGAAGAATGAATTCCTGCGCAATGCCGAGCCCATCAACAAGGTGGCGTTCGACAGCAAGATCCATGTGATCCAGCACGCGCTGGGCTTGCACACGTCGATTTCACGCGTGCAAGGCGGCAAGCTCAAGGCCAAGCATGAAATCCGCGTGGCCACCATGTTCAAGGAAGTGCCGCTGGAATTCCTGCGCATGATCGCCGTGCACGAACTGGCGCATGTAAAAGAAAAGCAACATGACAAGGCCTTCTACAAGCTGTGCGCGTATATGGAACCGCAGTACCACCAGTACGAGTTCGACGTGCGACTGTACTTGACCCAGCTCGACCTGTCGGGCCAGCGCCTGTGGTCGTGAGCACCGGTGGCGACAAGTAAGCAATAGCCGCCAGCTCAAGCAGCGGCGGCTTTTTTCATGCGCGCTGGCAGCGCCTGCGCCAATTCAAGTTCAAGCTCAGGTTAAGGCGGCGTTCTTGCGGCGGCGCATGAAAGCCAGCAGGCCCAAGCCGCCCAGCAGCATGCCATATGTGGCCGGTTCCGGCACGGCGCTTACGCTGGCAGCGATATTATCGGCCTGGAAGGTATGCACGAGGCCTTCTTTCCACGATGCCGACAACAGATCGTAGCCACCTTCGGAGTAGGAGGGTAAAACGGCAGCAAAGATGCCGGAGGTCTCCAGCGCCTTGAAGTTAATGGTGGTAGTTTGCGCGTGGGCGCCGCCAACGGCGAGCATGGCAGCGACGGCAGCCGTGCGCAAGAGGGTCATAGCTTTCAAAATAACATGCTTTCAAGATGGGCAAGCAGCAAGGTTGTGGCACTTTGCACTACCTGCACGTTGTCGCAGGAAACTCAGGCGAGCCGCGGCGGACGTCCGATATATCTGTCTTTTGGACAACACTAGCTTGGCACCGTCGTATATAAAAGATATTTTAGATTTCAAAAAAACATGTCTACTGAGAAGCACTATAGATGAATTGGCAACTTTAATATTGTTCCGGTCCAAAATTTTCGTGTGGCAATAAAAAAGCCATGCGCTTTCCAGGGCATGGCTGTCGGGCTTGGCATCGACGCACGCACACTAGGGTGCGCTATCCTTCAAGCGCTGTACCAGCGCTGCCGGATCGGCATCGGCATTCAGGAAAGCTGCGTGCTGCGGGCGGATGAAGCCCTGCTCCCTGCCATTTTCCACGAAGGCCAGCAAGCCATCATAAAAACGCTCGACATTGAGCAAGCCGATAGGCTTGGCGTGCAGTCCCAGTTGGGCCCACGTGAGCATCTCGAATAGCTCTTCCAGCGTGCCATAACCGCCGGGCATGGCGATAAAGGCATCGGACAGGCTGGCCATCATCGCCTTGCGCTCATGCATGTCCTTCACGATGAACTGGCGCGTCAAGCCCGTGTGACCCACTTCGCGTTCGACCAGTTGGGTGGGAATCACGCCCGTCACCTCGCCTCCCAGGCGCAGCACTTCATCGGCGATCACACCCATCAGGCCAACCTTGCCACCCCCATACACCAGTGAAATATTTTCCGCCACCAGCACGCGCGCCAGTTCCCGCGCCGCCACGGCATAGTCCGGCGAGACGCCCGCGTTGGCGCCACAGTACACACATAAAGCCTTGATCACGGTAATCCTTAATCTTTCAATTCGTCGATAGCCACCTCGATATCGAGGCGTTCCTTGGCGTCCAGTGCGACGCACTGAGCCGCCTTTTCATACAGGGCCAGCGCTTCCGCCAGCTTTTTCTTTCCGTCAAGCATATTCAAGGCGCGCGCATATTCGCTGTGCGCCAGCGCCGAATGCGGCGTCAGGGCCAGCGCCGTCTTGAAGTGCTGATAGCCATCTTCCTTGTTGGCGCCATAGGTGAGGCTGCCGATCATGCTGCCGACCTTATCGATAATTTCCGTATGATAAATTCCAAACGCGATATGCGCTTCCGCATGCATCGGCGCCACCGTCATCGTGCGGTCCAGGCTGTTACGTACGCGCGCGCCCATACCCTGCGCCAAGGCCTTGACGACAGACGTGCCCAGCGCATAGCGGCCCAGACTATAAGCATGCCAGTAGTAGCCGGCCGGGTTATCGGGCTGCTCGCTTTGCTGGCGCTCGCAGCGCTCCGCGACTGCTTCATACATGTCGAGTTTCTGGCTATCTTGCACTTCCAGGTGCGTGGCATAGATACAGGTCGCCTTATGCGCCACCGCATAGCCGGGCACGCCGACGGCCAAGCCCAGCTTCACGGCGCGCTCGAAGTCGCCCGCATGGAAAGCCAGCCAGGCCTGCACCAGCGCCGGGTGCGTGGGAAACGGTTCCACATCGCCCGCATGCAGGCGCGCCCAGGCTGCCTCCAGCGTATGCGGCGTGTAGACATATGCTTCTTCAGGATAGGGAAATTGTTTCCAAGCCATACATGTCTCCTGTAAATAACGACTTGCCGCTTAGCCGCAGCGGCACGCTCAGTCGTTGTTGAGTTTGGTCACATACTCTTCCGAGAGTTTGCGAAACAGCAAATGCGTTTCATTGCGCAGATACGGCCCGATCAGGGACAACACTTGATAGCAGCCGCGCGCCAGCGCATCGGACATCGATTGCTGCTCGCTGTACTTGCGCGGGTTGCGCACATATTCGTACGACAGCCAGTAGGTAGCAACGACCACCATATTTGTCGCCATGGCAGCCACTTCCATGTCCGACGCTTCCAAAGACTGTTCGCTGCGCAAATCTTCGCACAGCTGCGTAGCGACCTTAATTTTGTGCGCCAGGATCAGCTTGAAATGCAATTCCAGCTTGCGGTTGCGCGACAGCAGATCATTAAGGTCGCGATAGAAAAAGCGGTAGCGCCAGATCAGTTCGAACATCAGGTGCAGGTACAGCCAGACATCCTCGATATTCGAGCGGCGCCCGTCAGGCACGGTCAGGATGCGTTCGATTTCCGCCTCGAATTGGACGAAGATCGAATTGACAATGTCGTCCTTGTTGCGGAAGTGGTAGTACAGGTTTCCCGGCGAAATATTCATCTCTTCCGCAATCACGGTCGTCGTGATATTCGGCTCACCAAACTCATTAAACAGACGTAGCGACAACTCCAGGATGCGTTCGCGGGTACGGCGTGGTACTTTTTGTGGCATAACGGGCAATCTCTCTGTGTTCTGCCGCAAGCATACCACCTAAGATAGCTGCAATGAAACACTCTGCCCCACGGCACCGGCGAAAAACGCAGGCAAAAAAAGCCCGCACGCGCCGGCCGGAGCAATGCTGCACCAACTCAGGCGGGCGCTGTTTTTTTCTTCGCCGCCGCTGTCGCAACAGGCTTGCTCACTGGCTTGCTCGTGGGCTTGCTCGTAGACTTGGCTGCGGCGCGCGGTGCGGCCACCGCTGCCAGCTTGGCCGGAGCCCTGGCGACGGCCGCTTTCGGCGCCGCTTTCGGTATGGCTTTCGGCGCCCCCTTCACGGCGGGCTTGGGCACAAGCTTGGACTTGGGCGCCGGCGCGGCCTTGCCCGTCAGCGCTGCCACCTGCGAGCTCAAGGCATCGATCTTGGCGTGCAGTGCGACGATATCGTTTTGCGTCGGCACGCCGATGGTGGCCAGGGCACGCGCCACGCGCTCTTCAAACACCTGTTCCAGCTTGTCCCAGGAGCCGCTGGCCTGCTTGCCCACGCCATCGGCCAGCTTGCTGACGCTATCGCTGACATCGCCCACCTTGTCTTCGGTGCGCCGCTGGAATTGCGAGCCCTCCTTCACCAGCTTGGAAAACACGCGCCCGCCCTCTTCCTGCGCCTTGGCGTAGGCACCGAGGCCCGCTTGCCAAATCTGCTGCGCGGACGAACGCACCGCACTCATCAATTCCTGGTCTTGCGTCAACTCTTTCAATTTCTTCACCATCGCCAGCTCCCGTCATCTGCAAGGCCATGCCACTTCATGGGTGATTTTTATTCTAGTGAGCAAAACTAGAGACGGGCGTCTAATGCGATAGAAAACTGCGTCTCAACGCGCGCCAGCGCACGCAGTGGCAAGCGCCTAGGCCGCCGCTTTCACCGGGCCATGCAGCAGCTTGTGCAAGCGGAAGCCTTCGCGGATATTCTCGCGCAGCACGGCGCCTTTCCAGGGCTTGGTATAGAAACGGTCGACGGCGCCACGGTTGATGGCCGCCATGATGGGCGTCAGGTCGGCAAAAGCCGACAACATGATGCGGAAGGTATCGGGGCACAGGTGCTTGACCCGCTCCATGAATTCGGTGCCGCTCATGAGCGGCATGCACTGGTCGCACAGGATTACCTGCACCTTGAGGCGCGCCAGGATGTCGAAACCCGCGGCGGCGGTCTGCGCCGTCAGGATGCGGTAGCCGTCTTGCGCCAGGAAGTCGCTGAGCACGTCGAGCATGAAGACATCGTCGTCGACGATCAGCAAGGTTTGCTGCTCATCGCTATCGGCATCCTGCGGCGCCTGCAGCAGCTTGCCGGCCATCAACATCTGCTCGAATTCTTCCTGTGGCAAGGGCCGACTGAAATAATAGCCCTGCATCTCGTCGCAGCCATGACGACGCAAATAAGCCAGCTGCGCATCGTTTTCCACGCCTTCTGCGATCACTTCCAGCTTCATGCTGTGCGCCATGCTGATGATGGCCAGCACGATGGCCGCGTCGTCAGGGTTGCTGGTCACTTCACGCACGAAGGCGATGTCGATCTTCAGCTTGTCGATGGGGAAACGCTTCAGGTAGGCCAGGCTGGAATAGCCGGTGCCGAAATCATCGATGGAAATCTGGATGCCGAGCGACTTCAGGTTGCGCAGCACAGCGATGGTTTCCTCGGCGTTCGACATCAGCGAGCTTTCCGTCAGCTCCAGTTCCAGCAGATCGGGCGCGATATCGTACTTGCTGATCGCCTTGAGCACCTCTTCTTCCAGGCCACCGACGAAAAACTGGATGCCCGACACATTCACCGACAGGTGCACAGGACCGAAGCTGCTGGCACCCCACTCGCTGATCTTCTTGCACGCTTCGTCAAGCACCCAGTTACCGACGCGCACGATCAGCCCCGTTTCTTCCAGCAGCGGGATGAACAGGGCCGGCGATACCATGCCATGGCCGGGACGACGCCAGCGTATCAGCGCCTCGGCGCCGCTGACGCGCCCCGAGAGGATGTTCACCTTGGGCTGGAAGAACAAAACGAATTCCCCATTGTCGATGGCACGCCGCAGGGCATTTTCCATGTCCATCCGCGCCATCGATTGCACATTCATTTCCGCCGTGAAGAAGCGGAAGGCGTCGCGCCCGGAATCCTTGGCGCGGTACATGGCCGTGTCGGCATACTGAATCAGGGTGTCGGCATCGACGCCGTCTTCGGGGAACACGGAAATACCGATACTCACCGTCACCGTCACCTCGTGCCCCTGCAAGTCGAAGGGCTTGCGCATCGCTTCGCGGATCTTGTCGACCACGCCCACGGCGTGTTGGGCGCCTTCAGGCAGCACCAGGATGGTGGCGAACTCATCGCCGCCAAAGCGGCCGATGGTATCGCGCACGCGCAGGCAATCGACCAGGCGGCTGGAAAACTGGCGCAGCAGGTCATCACCGATGGCATGGCCCAGGGTGTCGTTGATATTTTTGAAGCGGTCAATGTCCATGAACAGCACGGCCACGGCCCACTGGTGCTCCTGCGCCTGAGACAGCGAATGGGTCAGTGAGGCATAAAAATGGCTGCGGTTCGGCAAGCCCGTCAAGGTATCGAAATGGGCCAGCTTAATCAGGCGCTGCTCGGCATCCTTGCGCTCGGTGATGTCGCGCGCCACGGCCACCAGGATCCAGCTCTGTCCCGAGCGCAGGGTGCGCCGCTGCACTTCCACCGACAGCGGCGAGCCATCCTTGCGATGCAGCTGCAATTCCGTCATCGGGCCGGTCTGGTCGCCCGCCAACAGCTTGCTGTAGAGCTCTTCCAGCTGGATCTCGCCCTCGTTCGCGCCCTTCGGCCCCACGCGCAGGAAATCCTCGCGTTCAAAGCCCAACATGCGGCAGGCAGTCTGGTTGACATCGACGAAGCACATACCGGCGCGGTCAACGAGGAAAATCGCATCGGCCGTGGCATCCATGGCCAGGCGGAAACGGCGCAAGTCTTCATCGAGGCGGATGCGCGCCGCCATGTCCAGGGTCAGCTGCTCGTGATGGCGCTTGATCTCCTCGTACAGCAGCAGGTTGTCATAGGCGACGGCGATCTGCGCCGCCACCGTGGCAGCGACCCGCTCGTCGACTTCCGAAAACTCGTTCGCGCCCAGCTTGTCGACCAGGTACAACCAGCCATGGCTGCGCTCGCGCGAGGCGATGGCAACGCCCAGGAAGGAGTGCACGGGCGGATGCGTGTCGGGCAGTCCCAGCGCGCCAGGGTCACCCTTCAAACCATTCACACGGCAAGGCTGGCGCTGTTCCAGCAAGCGGCTCAGGATACCCGCGCGCGGCGCGCTGGCGATGCACTCAAGGCTTTTCTCGGCGCCGCAGGAGGAAAAATAACTGAGCTTTTCGGCACCCTCTTCGAGTACGCCTATGCAGGCGTACTTGGAGACGCAGATATTCTGCGCCACCTTGCAGCCCGCCTCGATCAAGGCGCGCGGGTCGCGCTCTTCGCCCAGCTTGATGCCCAGCTCGATCAAGGCCGTCAGGCGCAGACTGACCGCCTGCAGGCTCGACAAAGAGCGCGACAGGCGCTCCGTCATGATGCTCAGGTCTTCGGGCATGGCGGCGTGGCCTTCGCGCTGGCTGGCCAACTGCGAAATCTGCTGACTGCTAGACTCGACTTCGTCGAGGTAGCCACTGACCTGGTGCTCGATGTCGGCCAGCTGGCCAGTGGCGAGAGAGGCCGCACCGCCGCCCGCGCCTGGCACAGCGGACACCTGGGGGGACGCCGGCAGCAGTCCCAGCGCCTCGTCGACCGTGCGCAAGATAAGCTCGGGGTCGGACGGCTTGGGCAACACCCAGCGTACGCCGCACGCCTGCGCCAGCAAGATCGCTTCCTGCTCTCGGTACGTGGCAGTATAGAAAATGATGGGCACGTCGCTCAGCGCGGGATCGGCATGCACGCGCGTGACGAATTCGTAACCGTCCATGTTCGGCATGAGGATGTCGGAGATGATCAGGTCCGGCCGCTCGGTGCGCAGCACTTCGAGCGCATCGGCGCCGTTCCCCGCCTGCAGCAGGCGGTGGCCGCCGTAGCCAAGCAGAGCGGTCAGGAATTCACGGTTCAACACATGATCGTCAACGATCAAGATGGTCGCTATGTCGTTTTTAACTGGCGTCGACGGCGCCCCGGGCAAAAAAGATTCCAGCTCCGCCACGAACAGGTCCGGCTCGATCGGCTTGCCGATATACCCATTGAAACCCGCTTCAAGCAGGCGTTCGCGGTCGCCCACCATGGCCAGCGCCGTCACGGCCAGGGCCGGGATCTTGCACAGCAGCGTGTCTTTCTTCAGTTGCGCCACCACGCCATAGCCATCGAGCTTGGGCAAATGCACGTCGCAAATGATCAAGTCCGGCAATTCGCTGCGCGCCATGCGCACGCCTTCTTCGCCGTCATAGGCGGCCAGCGGCGTGTACCCGAAGGCACGCAGCAGGTACGCCATCAATTCCATATTGGTGGCGTTATCTTCGATAATCAGGATACGTGCAGACAATTAGCACCCCCAGGAAAACTGCATAGACTCATTATGTGACTGCCCTCATCATTGCGCTTGTACGGCACCATGCTAATCCTACAATATTTTGCCATACATCGACGCAAAATATCTCACATGCGTATCTGAACGGAACGGCGCATACGGCCTCGGCAATCATTGCTAGTCATCACCTTCGCAATACTAGCTTAATACAGGACACCAGTGGAAAACAGCACTTTCTGGCCCTGGGGCTGTTAAAGCCGGGCAACAGCAGCGTTCAAAGAGAGCGTCTCGCCATGCAGACAAAACACAACAAGATTCAGGAAAAATGGGCGCAAGAAAGGGGCTGCGCGACTTCGTGCTTGGTAGTGATTTCCGCCAAGAGCTGGTGCAGCACGCACGGATCGCTGGCCAGCGCCACATGGCCGATGCCGCCGTAGGCCAGATTGCGCGCACCGGGCAAGTGGGCGGAAGTTTGCGGCGCGACAATATTATCGTGATGCGAATACATCGAGGTGATCAAGGCGCGCAGTTCCGGTGTCTCGCTGGCGGCCAGCTGCACCAGCCAGGCGTGCGGCGCGCCGCCCAGTGCGCCATGACTGCGGCGCATCTGGCATGCATTCGTTCCCGTCGCCAAGTTGGCCAGCACCGTACCGTGGTGCGGCGTGCCGATGGTGATGATGCGCGCCACGCGGGCGGCGCCGTAGCGGCGCAGCCAGGCGCGCGCCACCAAGCCGCCCATGCTGTGGGCAACGATGATGACGCGCTCGCTGCCCGTGCGGACGCACAACGCTTCGACGGCGCGCGCCACTTGCGGTACGACATCCTCGATATCGGCAAATATGGGCTCCAGGTCGACGGCGTCATGCGCGATGCCTGCCCGCGCCAGCTGGCGACTCAGTGGCGTCCAGTAGCCGCGGTTGCAGACATAGCCGTGGATCAGCAGCACCGGCAAACCGCAAGCATCCGTGGCGGCGTCTGGCGCGTGCAGGCGCGGGCGCAGCATGCCCCATGACGAGGTCCACAAGGTAGCGCGCAATTCGCCCAGGAACAGACGCGCGGCGCCCTGTACGCCAAGCTGATACTGCGCTGGCACCGGGCTGCCAAGGCGCCGGCTCAGGCGAAAATTGTATGCCTCGATCAGCGCACGCATGGCCAGCAACATGGTCAGCGCCAGCAGCACGGCGATGCCGGGCGAAGCGATGCCCCAGGCATGCATGAGCAGATAGGCGAACCCCAGCACGGCCAATACCTGCAGCAGCATCAGCCACTTGAGGATGCGCGCGATCATGCCTTCGCTGGGGCGGGCATGGGTACGGGGGCCGGCTTGCCGGTCATCGCTTGCGCCAGGCCGCTGGCCAGGCGCGCCGCTAGCGCATAGATCGTCAGTTGCGGATTGGCGCCGATCGAGGTGGGAAACAACGAACCGTCGTGTACAGACAAGTTGCGCACGCCGTGGTAGCTCCCATCGACACCGGTCACGCCCAAGCGCGCATCGTCCGACATGGTACAGCCGCCCATCACGTGGGCCGACACCACGCGCGTCAGCAGCGCCTTCAATGGCAAGGCATTGATGGCCTGTTTCGCCTGCGCCCAGCTGGTGTAGTGGCTGGCCAGCTCGTGCACGGGATACACGCTTTTCGCACCGGCGGCGAACTGGATTTCGGCCATCGACAACAGCGCGCGCCGCACGCCATCCCACATAAAAGGCGTGAGCGGATAGTCGAGCACGGGCGCGCCGAAACTGTCGATGGACACGCTGCCGCCCACGGAATCGTGGTGAAAACCGTCGCGCAGCAGCGCCAGCAAGCCCTGCACATGGGGGAATTCGCGCATGGTGCGCGCATGTTCATCGCCGAAGCCGCCCATCGTGGTAGCCATCAGCAGCGGATGCAAGGGCGGCGCTTCGAGCTTGTAGCCGATAGCACCGTCGATGGACGCCACGTGCAGGAAATGGTCGGAATAAATCGTCTGCGGCGCGCCCGCATAGGCATCGACGCGCTGAGGGAACAGGCCCGCCGAAATCACCGTCGGATGCAAAAAGGTGCGCCGGCCCAGCAAGCCATGCGGGTCAGGTGCCTGCGAGCGCAACAGCAGTGCCGGCGAGTTGATGGCGCCGCCAGCGAGCACAAAATGCTTCGCCTTGACGCTCAGGCGTACGCCCGTCGGTGCCTGGCCGCTGGCATCGAGCGCGCTCACTTGCAGGCTGTCGATGCGCTCGCCCTTGAAGATGAAACGTTCGGCACGCGCATGCACGAGCAGGCCCGCGCCCAGCGCCAGCGCCGAGGGGATCGTCGTCACCAGCATCGACTGCTTGGCATTGGTCGGGCACCCCATGCCGCAGTAGCCGAGGTTCCAGCAACCGTTCACATTGCGCCGGATGGCTGCCGTGGGGATGCCCAGCGCCGTGGCGCCACGGCGCAATAAGTCGTTGTTTTCGTTCGGTGGCGCGGCCCAGTCGCTCACGTGCAGGCGTTTTTCCATCATGGCGAACCACGGCGCCATCGCATCGACGCCATAGCCTGCCAAGCCAAAGTGCTTGTGCCAGTATTCCAGGGTGCCGGGCGGCGTGCGAAAGCTCGAGGTCCAGTTGACGGTAGTGGAACCGCCGACGGTGCGCCCCTGCAAGATGTTGATGGCCTTGTCGCGCGTCTTGCGCGCGGCCGATTCCTGGTACAAAGTGGGATACGCATCGGCTTCGCGCATCTTGAAGTGTTTCGAAGACTTCAGGCCGCCCTCTTCGACAAGCAAGACTTTCAAGCCGGCCAGCGCGAGGATTTCCGCCGTCACGCCGCCGCCAGCGCCGGTGCCGATGACGACGACGTCCGCTTCGAAGGTGCGCTCGGCGCTCAAGGTGCTGGCGTCGGTGACGTTCCAGCCGCTGGCAACGCCGATGGCGATAGGGTCGGGAATGGGAGATGTGCTCATGATGGCCTTGTCAACTCAATTCAGGCAGCGGTCCCGGGTAGCCGATGGCGGCCCAGTGGGAGGCATCGGCGTACCAAGCGCCAAGGATCAGGTCGTGCAGCGCCAGATAAGCCGTCTGCAGGGTGGCCAGGCGGTGCGTGCGCCACGCCTGCAGGAAGGCGGCGACTTGGGCCGGGTCGGCCCCGGGCCAGCCTTGGTCAACGCCGGCGACGAAACGCCGTGCGGGCGCCAGCGCCAGCAAACCAAACAGGTCTTGCACTTCCTGCTGCGCCGCCAGGGGCAGGCCATGAATGGCCGTGTCCACGCCGGCGATGGCGCCATCGAGGGCCTTGCTGCGCGCAGCGCCGGCCGGTGGCAAGGCCTCGCCCAGCATGGCCGGCACGATGGCCGTCAGCGCCGCACGCGCCTCGCCATCGAGCACGAAGCGGCCCGGCGGCGCAGGCCCCCGCAGCGCACGGTATGCGGCGCCGCCGACGGCCAGCGCGCAGGCGCCGAGCACGCCCAATTTCAGAAACGATCTGCGTCGCATCAGCATGTCTCCACCACTTTGTCTCCCCTTGTTTTGTACAGCCTTTTGCAAACCAGTGTACGCCAAAGGAAGTGCTTGCCTGCACGCAAAACTTAGAGCACCGCATCTATTTTTTCGACTGAAAGCATCGGCCATGCGCGCCTTCGAGCCAGGCGATGGCCTGCGGCGGAGACGGCTGCGCGGCGCGAACTGGGCGCCTTGGAGATGGCGAGCAAGCGAGCAATGGAATGCACTGGCGCGGCCGCCAGATCTCGATCAGGATGCTTTTTTGGCCATTGCCAGGATATGGCGCGCGATGCCGCGCAGGATGTTGACTTCTTCCGTCTCCAGTCCCGTGCGCGAAAACAGGCGTTTCAAGCGGGGCATGAGTTTTTTCGGGTTGTCGGCATCGAGGAAATCGATGGCCACCAGCGCCTGCTGCAAGTGATCGTACATGCCGTCGACCTGCGCCAGGCTGGCCGCGTCGCCATGGAAACCGACGGCACTGGCGATCTGCCCGTCGCCAAGAGCGGCCACGCGACATTCATAGGCGACGACTTGCGCCGCCTGCGACAGATTGAGCGATGAATACTCGGCATTGGCGGGTATATTGATCAGCACATTGCACTGCTCGACGATCTCGTTGGGCAAGCCGAAGCGCTCATTGCCGAAGATGACGGCGGCATGCAGGTCAGCGCTGGCGACGAGCTGCGCCGCAATGGCGCGCGGGGCCGTGACGGGCGGAGAAAATTCGCGCAGGCGGGCCGAGACGGCGGCCGCGTAATTGCAGCCTTCGAGCGCTTCGGCAATCGAGCCGACAATGCGCGCGCCAGACAATATATCCTGCGCGCCACTGGCGAAGGCCACCGCTTCGGCATCCGTCAAGGCATCGGGAAAACGCGGGTTGACCAGCACCAGATCGGAAAACCCCATCGTTTTCATGGCGCGCGCGACGCCGCCAATGTTACCAGGACGACTAGTTTCTACAAGAATAAATCGCAGGCGTTTGAAAAGAGACGTGTTGGTTTCAGGCAGATTCATTTAAGGGGCACATTGTGCAGTATCAATAAACAAGGGGATGACAGCGAATTGACCGCTACTTTGCCCCACAAGGCTCGATTTTACCCCGTACTCGCCTGTGCAGCCGCACTTGTTCCTAATTTTTAAAATTGTATTTTATTTAATTTTTTTGATCTTTCATGCCAGAGCGACAGGATCACCATCGTCTGGAGCCAGAACCGCATCAAGGTCTCGCTCAGCCATTTCACCCGCCGCACTTTTCGATATTGCCAGGCTGACGTCAACCATCACATGCCGCTATAAATTACAAAACAATTTAGACGACAATGCTGTTGGTCTCCTTGTTGCTCTCCTTGTTGCTCAAGCGAGTTTTGTCGCCTGCTGCAGGCACTTGGAGAGCTTGTCAAAATGCAGTAACGCAGCCTGCGTAAGCTCGATTTGCTTGCGGCGCGCGTCGTCGGTGTCGGACAGCATGATCCAGCCCTTCTCGCGCATGGAGGTCAGCCGACTGTGCAGTGTCGCCGGTGAGCCTAACTCTTTTTTTCCCATCATGTCGCGTACGGAGAGCCGCTGCTGCTCCTGTCCGGCACGCGCAATGATACCCAAAATACGCTCTTCCAAGGGATCGAGCGACGGCAGGGATGGCAAACCACGTAATGCCTCTGCTAATTGCAGGAAGCGCATATAGATGTCGGCGGGGCGTTTAGGAGTTGTCATGGCGCGGTTGTAAACTACTGTGTAATTGTCGGCTCAAGCGACAGTCTTTACTGCTATAAATTCTAGCACGCAAATGACTGATCAACGAGAATACGCAGGCGGGGGCAATAGCGCAAGCACGCCTTTGGCCGTGTACACCACGATCAATGTCCCCATTAAGTCACCGACAAACATCACGGCAAAGCCACTCATCAAGTGAGGGTCATCACGTATGGCAAACCAGAGGTGGTGCAATAGCGGACTCGCAAGCGAGCAGCCGACGGCGCACAGCAACAGCCGCTGAGGCGTCAGGTTCGTCAACGAAGCGCGTAAGCCCAATCGCTCTTGCGCGATCACGTAGACCAGATAAGGGCCAATGGCCCCCGCAATCGCGCCCATCGTCGCTCGCAACGGATCGCCTGGAAAGTAGTACCAGTAGCAGGCGAACCATCCGGTGATCAGCAAGCCAACCGCGCCCGACCTGCCGAACAGCAGCGTGCACAAGAGGCGCGTACCGGCGGGCAAATAAATCCACCCGATGCCTTTCAGGAATTGTGCTCTCGCAAAGAAGAGTTCGTTCGCCAACATCATCAGCCCATGCATAATGATCGTAGCGAGTATCAAGTACAGATTCATGCGCATGGGGGAGATAGGCTGTTTCATGTTCGATATACTCGATGTCGCACGCGTGCGGACATTGTAAATGAGAAACACTTGGCACAACTAGGCAATCACTGTTTTGACGCGTACCGCCTGCCAGACTGCCTGAAAAGCGTTACTGCAAAGGCTTTTCAACAAAATGACTTGGCCGTTGGCCCTCCATGCTGCCAACAACTGTCGCCCAATGTCGGTGTACCCGACACCCGCCGTCTGAACACGCCCCAAAGTATGCGCTGTGAGATGCAGTGAGCCAGAGGTCTGGCTTAAGGCTTCATATCAACCGTCGAATAAATGGTAGCAATCAAGCAATTTTGCGCGGCAACTGCTATAATTTTTGTATCAATATATTAGTCACCCCTGTCCGGTAACTAACTGGCGCACCCAAGACATGATGGCCGTCCGGCCGAACCGTGCACATTGCAATTAACTTGAGTCGAGCAAATGAAGAAAGCGCCTATCGTATTGATGCAGACAACAGTCGGGAATGGCGGTGATTGTGACACGTGCGGTATGAGAAAAATGTATGCCCAGCTTCGGCTTAACTTGGCCATGGAGCGTTTCCTTAACGCGAGAAGTCGGCAAGAAAAAGGACAGGCGGCGCGATGGGTCGTCGCCTGGAACGGCCAACTCGTGCAACCGGCAAGCAAGTCGCCGCGCCCTGAGGAAAAATTGCCTGCACAGCGATATAAATCGTGACATATTCAATTTAAAAATTCACATTTCTGCGCATTTTCTGCGCATTTTCTACATACGATGCGACGAATGACGTGAAAGCTGCATCGGCAAAGGCGTTCCATTGTATAACGCTTAAGTCAGCGTTTTCATGGCGCGTACAACGCCGCTAATGTTGCCAGGACGACTAGCTTCAGCAAGAATAAATCGCAGACGCTTGAAAAGAGACGTGTTGGTTTCCGGTAGATTCATTTAAAATAGCGCTATTGCGCGGTATCGATACAGAAAATTTCGGGAAACGGAGTCACAAAACGCTGACGCCGGGCCGGGATTTTAAGCAGTTCGACACCGCTCCGCTCTTTAATTCATTCTTGCACTCTATCGTACCGGCGCCGAAAGGCGACGCTGGGCGGTCGCGTGCTTTTAACGGAAGCTCACATGCACCCAATGCTCAACACGGCGATCAAAGCCGCCCGCCGCGGCGCCGCCGTCATCAACCGCGCCTCTTTTGACCTCGACCGCGTCGTCGTCACGGAAAAACAACATAACGATTTCGTCACCGACGTCGACCAGGCGGCCGAACAAGCCATCATCGAGGTGCTGTCCAAAGCCTACCCGGACCACGCGTTCCTGGCTGAGGAATCGGGAGCTTCCGCCAATAGCCATGACGAGAATGAATTTCAATGGATCATCGACCCGATCGATGGCACCACCAACTTTATCCACGGCTTCCCGCAGTACTGCATCTCGATCGCGCTCGCGCATCGCGGCGTCGTCACGCAAGCCGTCATCTACGACCCGGTACGCAACGACCTGTTTACAGCCACCAAGGGCGCCGGCGCCTACCTGAATGAAAAACGCATCCGCGTCACCAAGCTGGACCGCATCTCGAACGCCCTGCTGGGCACCGGCTACGTGGCAGGCAGCGCCCGCGCACTCGATGAATACCTGAAGATGTACGCGATCATGGGTGAACGCAGCCAGGGCGTACGTCGCGCCGGCTCGGCCGCGCTGGACCTGGCTTACGTCGCTTGCGGTCGCCTCGATGGCTTCTACGAAAAAGGCTTGAAGCCCTGGGATATCGCTGCCGGCGCCCTGATGATCACGGAATCGGGCGGTATCGTCGGTGAATTTTCCGGCGAATCGGACTACCTGTACAAGGGTGACGTGATTGCCGCCAGCCCGAAGATCTTTGGCCAGATGATTACCTTGCTGACGCCTTTCGCGTAAGGTTAAGCATCGGCGTCGCGCACGCGGCATACTGAAAAAACCGGCCTAGGCCGGTTTTTTTACGTTCAGGGACTGACATGCCCGGCCACGACAAAGCCCAAAGTCATGGCCACCACCATCGCCGCGCCTGTCGGCGTGGGTGGCGTGGGCGATGGCAGGTCGAACCGGCGACACACGACGCCCACCAGCACGCCGAGCACGGCGCCGGCCAGCATGACGTTCATGGCGCCTCCCGCTGCGCTTGTGCTGGTGCGCGGCGCTCAAGGTACAGGCCCGTCAGCCAATAGCCGCAGCTAGTCAGAAACACCAGCAGCGCAGCGCCCAGCACTGGCGGCGCCGGCACGGGGATGTGCGCCAACTGGCAGACGAAGCCCACGACAAAGGCCAGCAGCAGCCCCAAAATCACTTTTTTGTATTGCATGAAGTTCCCCTAGAAAGCGAAGCAGCTGCACCCGAGCGCGCCCCAAAAGCCGGAAAAATCGGAAATCGGCACGACCGACTTGCGCGCCCGGTCGTGCGCATGCGCATGCACGCCGCAGGCGCCCGCGCACTGGTGCGGCAGCAACGCTTGCGCCGGCGTGGCCGCAGCACGGTAATGGCCCGGCACGGTGCGCACGGGCGACCATTCGGGCAACACGGGAATCGAAGGCGGCGCCAGCGAAGAAAATGGCCCCTGGCCATAGACGATTTTGCCGCCCACCACGGTCAGCACGGATTCGATGGACTTGATCGCCTCTTCCGACACCATGAAATAATCGGCCGACAATACGGCCAGGTCGGCCAGCATGCCCTCGCGGATGCGTCCCTTCTTGCCCTGCTCGCTGGAAAACCAGGCACTGCCCGCCGTCCACAGCTCCAGCGCCGTGTCGCGCGACAATCTGCCCGCTGCATCCGTCAGGGCCAGGCCGCCCACGGTGCGCCCCGATACCAGCCAGTACAGCGCCGTCCAGGGGTTATAGCTGGCGACCCTGGTGGCATCGGTGCCGCCGCCCACGGGCACGCCCGCGTCCAGCATGCGCTGCACGGGCGGCGTAGCCCTGGCAGCGTGGGCGCCGTAGCGCTCGACAAAATACTCGCCCTGGAAAGCCATGCGGTGCTGGATGGCCAGGCCGCCACCCAGCGCCTTGACGCGGTCGATATTTTTCAGGCTGATGGTTTCCGCGTGGTCGAACAGCCAGTGCAAGCCGGCGAACGGCGTATCGCGGTTAACCTTTTCGAACACGTCGAGCATGCGGCTGATCGATTCGTCATAGGTGGCATGCAGGCGAAATGGCCAGCGCTGCTCGACCAGGTGGCGCACGACCTTTTCCAGCTCGTCTTCCATGCCAGCGGCCAGTTCGGGGCGCGGCTCGATGAAATCCTCGAAGTCGGCGGCGGAAAACACCAGCATTTCGCCGGCGCCGTTGTGGCGCAAGAAGTCCGTGCCGTCGCCCGGTTTCAGCATGCCGGTCCACTTCTGAAAGTCTTGCAGCTCGGCGCCCTTGTTTTGCGTAAACAGGTTGTAGGCGATGCGGATGGTCAGTTGCTCTTTTTTCGCCAGTTCATCGACGACGGCGTAATCCTCGGGATAATTCTGGAAGCCACCACCGGCGTCGATAGCGCTGGTGATGCCCAGGCGGTTCAGTTCGCGCATGAACTGGCGCGTGGAATTGACTTGCAATTGCAGCGGCAACTTGGGGCCTTTCGCCAGGGTCGCATATAAAATCATGGCGTTGGGCCGGGCGATCAGCAAGCCCGTGGGGTTGCCGGCTGCGTCGCGCACGATCTCGCCGCCTGGCGGGTTCGGCGTATTTTTATCGTAGCCGACGGCGCGCAAGGCGGCGCGGTTCAGCAGGGCGCGGTCGTACAGATGCAGGATGAAGACGGGCGTGTCGGGCGCGGCGGCGTTGATTTCATCCAGGGTCGGCATGCGTTTTTCCGCAAACTGGAATTCGGTCCAGCCGCCCACCACGCGCACCCATTGCGGGTTCGGCGTGCGCAGCGCCTGTTCTTTCAGCATGCGCAAGGCGTCGGCCAGCGAGGGCACGCCTTCCCAGCGCAATTCGAGGTTATAGTTCAAGCCGCCGCGTATCAGGTGCAAATGCGAGTCGTTCAGGCCGGGAATGACCGTGCGGCCGTGCAGGTCGATCACCTGCGTGGCCGGGCCGCGATGGCGCATCACGTCTTCAAGGTCGCCCACGGCGAGAAATTTGCCGTCGGCGATGGCAACGGCGGACGCCAGCGGCTGCGTCCTGTCGACCGTGTGGAAACGGCCATTGTGTAAAATCATGCTTGCGCTCATGCTAAATCTCCGAAATCAGATGCTAAAACTTGCCCCGCCGGCAAGCGGCGGGGACAAATCATGTCTATGAGCAATTAAGGAGCCATCAATGGCCTTCGCTGGCGTTGAACATGGATTTGGCGTAGATTAAGCCCAGGCCATAGCCGCCGCCGTGCGCCACGGCCGTCGCCACCGTCTCGTTGTAGGTGTCGCTGCGGGCCCAGTCACGCTGCAGTTCGAGCAAGTATTGCACCGACGTCATCGGCTGCGCACCCGCCTGCAGCATGCGCTGCATGGCCATCGCATGCGCTTCGTCGGACACGTCGCCGCTGGCGTCGGCGATCACATACACCTCGAATCCCTGTTCCAGCGCCGACAGCGCGGGACCCACGATGCAAACAGACGTCCACAGGCCGGCCAGCACGATCTTGCCCTTGGCGTAGCCATTCACCTTGTCGGCGATGCGCGCATCTTCCCAAGTATTCATGGTCGTGCGGTCGATCGGTGCCTGTGCGGGGAAGACCGTCTGGATTTCATCAAAGATAGGGCCGGAGAACGATTTGGCGGCCACGGTGGTGAGGATCGTCGGCACCTTGAATTGCGCCGCCGCCTTGGCCACCAGAGCCGCATTGTTGCGCAGCAGGGCCAGGTCGATGGAGCGGGTAGCGAACGCCATCTGCGACTGGTGATCGATCATGATCAGGGTATGATCATTTGGCGTCAGCAGTTTTTGTGCAGCTTGGGCGGTAGCGATAGGCATGATGTTTTCCTTTGTGAAAATAATTGAATATATAAAATGTATTACTTTCGTGGCGTTTCCGCCCGTAAACTGGCGCATTTGCTGCATGCCAGACCAGTGCGATGCAGTATGAACGAGACATCTTGAAAACAAAAACGGAAAGAATGCCAAGCTATATACGATTTTTTCGATGATTAAAATTACGCGCATCGGCGCGCCACAACACCGGGAGAAAACATGGGATTTGAATTCAGAATTACGGCCGGCCTGACGCAGGAGCAGCGCCAGCACATCGCGCAACTGCTGGCCACACGGTCGCAAGCACCCGACGCGCCCGACGCCGCCCTGCCCGAAACCGATATCCGCTTGACGGACGCCGGCCTGTATATCTGCCAGCACCTGCGCGCCGATCCCTGGCACGCACTGGCATCATTGCGCGCCTACCTCGATGCCAGTGGCATGAGCTACACCGTCGAAGAGATCGATGACTAGGCCTGCGAGGCGCCCAAGGCGAGAGCGCTGACTAGAACTCTTCCCATTTGTCATTTTTGGCGAGACGTGAGCCGTCGCCCGCCTGCACGTTGCGCGGTGGCGGCGTCTTAGTCGGCAACACCTTGGCTGCGGGGCGCGACGCCGTGGCAGGCGGACGCGCCGACCAGCGTGCGCCAGCGCTCGCTGGCTTGCGGCGCGGCGCCAGCGGTGCGGCGTCCACCTGCGCCGTCTTGAACACGCTCACCACCTCGGCCAGCCGGGCAGCCTGCTCCTGCATCGATTCAGCCGCTGCGGCAGCCTCTTCCACCAGCGCAGCGTTTTGCTGGGTCACCTGGTCCATTTCGCTGATCGCCTGGTTGACTTGCTCGATGCCAGCCCGTTGCTCGTCGCTGGCGGCCGAGATCTGCCCGACAATGCTGCTGACCCTGTGCACGCTATCGACGATCTCGCGCATCGTGTGACCGGCCTCGTCGACCAGGCGCGCGCCGCTCTCCACCTGCGCCACCGAGTCGTTGATGAGGGTCTTGATTTCCCTCGCGGCGGCAGCCGAACGTTGTGCCAGGTTGCGCACCTCGGTGGCGACGACGGCAAAGCCGCGCCCCTGCTCGCCCGCCCGGGCCGCCTCCACGGCCGCGTTCAGGGCCAGGATATTCGTCTGGAAGGCAATGCCGTCGATCACGCCGATGATGTCGACGATCTTGCGCGATGAATCGTTGATCGAGCCCATGGTATCGACCACTTGCGCCACCACGCTGCCGCCCTTGCCTGCCACGACAGAAGCCGACGCCGCCAAGCCGTTGGCCTCGCTGGCACTGTGCGCGTTTTGCTGTACCGTGCTGGTCAGCTCCTCCATCGACGAGGCCGTCTCTTCCAGCGAACTGGCCTGCTGCTCCGTGCGTGCAGACAAGTCACTATTGCCCGCGGCGATCTGGCGCGACGCCGTGGCGATGGCCTGCGTGCCGCCGCGCACTTGCGTGACGATGTTCAGCAAGCTGGCCGCCATCTCTTTCAAGGCCTGCATCAGCTCGCCCGTCTCATCCTTCGAATGCACCTCCACCTGCACCGTCAAATCGCCCTGCGCCAACTGCCGGGCGATGTCGATCGCCGAGCGCAAGGGCGCACTGATGTTACGCGCCAGCCAATAGGCGAGCAGGACGGCCAGGACCAGCGCCGCCGCACCGCCGCCCAGTAAAGTCCAGCGCGTGCGCACCTGCAGGGCCGCTGCCGCTGCCGTGCGCTGGGCCAGCAAGCCCACTTCCACTTGGCTGATCTCGCCAAGCAGCGCCCGCATGGTATCCATGCCACGCTTGCCCCTGCCCTCCTTCACCCGCGCCAACACAGGCTCGATGGTCGCCGTGCCGTGCACCACGGCACGCCGCATGGCGATCACGGGATCGAGCGCAGCGGCCAGCCAGGCTTGCTTGGCAGCATCGAGCTTCGCCAGGCGCTCCTGCTGGGCCGGGCTATCACTGGTCAAGGCGCGCGCCGCCGCCAGGTGCGTGCCAAACGCGGCCTGCCCTTCCTTGTATGAGTCCAGCGACGCTTCCTCGCCCGTGATGACGTAGCCGCGCTGGCCAGTTTCCATATTAATCAGGCTCTCCAGGATCGCGCTGTTTTCAGCGAGCACCTGGTAAGTATGGGTATTAATGGCAGTGGCGTCGGCCAGCCGCGAGACATTCAGCGTGGCGACGCTGACCAGGGCGACCAGCAACAGAACGATGCTGCCGAAACCGCCATACAGGCGGCTGGCGATGCGAAGATCGGCGATACGCATGATATTGCTCCAGGAGTGAGCACCCCGGCACCACGGCAAGACCCGCGCATGGAGTGCTAGCACCAATATTAGTCATTAATGCGCATGGTGAGCGCGCCATAGGCATGCACTTCCTTTACCTGTGGCCTTGCGCACCTGAAACAAAATCGGCGGTTTTTTGCCATGCTGTTATACTTCGCGTGTGCGGCACATATGACCAGTCCCCTTGCCGCTGTCTTTCGACCCCTAATCTGATTGCCTGCGACTGGCGCCTCACGACGGCGACAGGCCGATCTCACAATAAAGTTACCATGTCCTTTTCCTCCCTCGGATTGTCCGACGCTATCGTACGTGCCGTTACCGAACACGGCTACACCGTGCCGACCCCCATCCAGTCGCAGGCGATTCCCGCCGTGCTGGCTGGCGGCGACTTGCTGGCCGGCGCACAAACCGGTACCGGCAAGACGGCCGGCTTTACCCTGCCCGTGCTGCACCGTCTGTCGACCGACGCGAATGGCGCGTCCATCACCAGCACCACTTCGACGCGCCCGATCCGCGCCCTGATCCTGGCACCGACGCGCGAACTCGCCGCGCAGGTCGAGGAAAGCGTGCGCGCCTACAGCAAGTACACCAAATTGAACTCCACCGTGATCTTCGGCGGCGTCGGCATCAACCCGCAAATCAAACAGCTCAAGCACGGCGTCGACATCCTCGTCGCCACGCCGGGCCGTTTGCTGGACCACATGGGCCAGGGCACGGTTGACCTGTCGAAAGTGGAAATCCTGATTCTCGACGAAGCCGACCGCATGCTCGACATGGGCTTCATCCGCGACATCAAGAAAGTGCTGGCCGTGCTGCCGCCAAAACGTCAGAACCTGCTGTTCTCGGCCACGTTCTCGGAAGAGATCAAGGCCCTGGCCGATGGCTTGCTGAACAAGCCAGCTATGATCGAAGTGGCGCGCCGCAATTCGACCGTGGAAGTGATCAAGCAAAAGATCCATCCGGTCGACCGCGACAAGAAGCACCCGATGCTGTCCTACCTGATCAAGTCGAACAACTGGACGCAAGTGCTGGTATTTACGCGCACCAAGCATGGCGCCAATAAACTGGTCGAGCAACTGGGTGCGGACGGCATCGGCGCCCTGGCCATCCACGGCAACAAAAGCCAGTCGGCGCGCACGCGCGCACTGTCCGAGTTCAAGGATGGCACATTGCAAGTACTGGTCGCCACTGACATCGCCGCGCGCGGTATCGACATCGATCAGTTGCCGCACGTCGTCAACTACGACTTGCCGAACATTCCGGAAGATTATGTGCACCGTATCGGCCGCACGGGTCGCGCCGGCGCCAAGGGTGAAGCCGTGTCGCTGGTCTGCGTGGATGAGCACGAAATGTTGAAAGACATTGAAAAGCTGATCAAGCAAACCCTGCCGCGCGAAGTCATCGAAGGCTTCGAGCCAGACCTGAACGCTCGCGCCCAGCCTGTGCAATTGCGCAGCGGCACCGGCGGCCACCGCAACAACAGCCGCGCGCCAGCTGGCGCCGTGGTGCGCGTAAAAACCGGCGGCAGCGGCGCCAAGCCACGCAGCGCCGGGCCAGCGGGCGGCGGCGGTGGTGGCAACCGTGGCGGCAATGCGCCGCGTTCGGCAGCATCGCACCGTTCCGGCGGTCGCGGCCGCTAAAACGCGGCCTTAAGGCGCCCCTTTCAGGCGGCGCTTGTCTGTATCAACAAGACGGTAAAACCGTTCCAGAACCTGCTTCTGGAACGGTTTTTTTACGCATGCTTACCTTTGCCGGTTTTGAGCTAGGATGATGTCCATCGTCCTCACCTGCGTACTGCCATGCCGAACTTCGCCGCCAACCTCAGCATGATGTTTACCGAACTGCCTTTCCTGGAGCGCTTTGCCGCCGCCAGGGAGGCGGGCTTCGATGCTGTCGAGTTTCTGTTCCCCTATGCCGTCGAGGCGCGCCAGATCGCTACGCGACTCGAACGTCACCATCTGCAACTGGCCGTCTTCAACTTCCCGCCCGGTGACTGGGAACACGGTGAGTGGGGCATCGCCTGCGATACGCGCCGGGGCGAACAATTCCGTCACTATGTGCAAGTGGCGCTCAACTACGCGTTGGCACTCGGTGCGAAGCAATTGCACTGCATGGCGGGCATCGTAGCGCACGGCATGAGTCTGGGACTGGCACGGCAAAGCCTGATCGGCAACCTGCAATATGCAGCCGACGCCTGCCTTCCACACGGCATCGACGTGCTGATCGAGCCAATCAACCGCTACGACATGCCCGCTTACTTTCTAAACCATAGCCAGCAAGCAGCCGACATCATCACCGACTGCCAGCGCAGCAATGTTTTCTTGCAGTACGACGTTTATCACATGCAACGCATGGAGGGTGAACTGAGCAACACCATCCGTACCATGCTACCCCTGATCCGCCACATCCAGATCGCCGACACGCCTGGCCGCCACGAACCGGGTACGGGCGAGATCAACTACCGCCACTTATTCAAGCTACTGGACCAGATCGGCTACGCAGGCTGGGTCGGCTGCGAATACCGCCCTGCCAGCGATACCGTGGCAGGACTGGGCTGGCGCGAGCAATTGATGGGAACTGCGGGAACTGCGGGAACTGGGGGGACTGCGGGGACTGCCGGCATCGCGGGAATTTAAGACAGCAAGCACAGTTGATCGCAGCACGCTTGCGCCCGCACAAGACAGCCAGCGCAGGCCGGCCTGAGAATACCTTTCCATACAGTATTTTCTGTCGAGAGCTCACGTGTCCGCCCTGCCTATCCGCCATCAGCGCGCCCTTTGCCTGCACATCTGCCTGGCCGTCGCACTGTGCGGCTGCGCCACTTCCCGCTACGACCTGGCGCAAGTGCGCGCCTTGGCCAGCGGCACCAATGCCCTGAACGCTTTCAGCGAACTGTCGCAGCGCCACGTGGACAGCTATCAGCGCGCGCGCCCCTATCTTTCGCCGGCCGAAGACGCGCGCGAACGCCTGCTCGATGCGCAACGCCGCGCCGCGCAAGCCGATGTCACGCGCCTGACGCAGGCCGTGCGCCTATACCTGCAAACGCTGGGCCGGCTGGCGCAAGCCAATGCCTATGACGTACAGCCCGAACTGGCCAGCGCCGGCGCCGCCATCCGCGCCTGGCCGGGCAGCGGCATCGACGATCGCCATGTTAACGCCTACACCCTGTTGCTGCAGCAACTGTCGCGCCTGGGCGGCTCCGCCAGCCAGCAGGCACACTTGGCGCAAGTGCTGCACGACGGCGACGCGCCGCTGCAAGCCTTGCTGGCCGCGCTCGACAGCTTGCTGGCGCTGTACGACAAAAGCGGCGATAACGAGCGCGACATGGTGCTCGGCTTGCTCGACGTGGAAATTGCGTATGCCGACACGCCGCAGCAGCGCCTGCTGGCCGTACTGGCGAAAAATATGCAGCAAAGCAAAGCCGAAGAATATCGGCTGTATGGCCTGCGTCATACGCTGGCGCGCCAGCAATTGGCGGCACTGGCGCGCGAACACGCGCGGCTCGCCGCCAGCCTGACCACTACGGAGGAAAAATGGACGGATCAGTAGGCAGGAGCAGCGGCAGCGAACGCCGCGAAGCCGCTCTCAGCAGCGCCATGCGCGTCGAACAACTGGCCGACAGCCTGTCGCAGGCGGCCGTTACCCTGCATGGCGCCGTCATGCGCGCCATCCGCAAGCGCGCAAGCCAAGGCGAAAACGGCATCAGCCACAGTCAGGCACAAACCGTCTTCGCCCTGGAAGTGGCCTTGCGCCAGCAAGCCAACCAGCTGTATGCCGATGCCGCCGGGCACACAGTCGCTGGCCTGGAAACGGCGCAGCGCCAGCTCAGCGGCCTGCTCGACACAGTGCGTTTGCACATCGCCCGCAACGACGACGTACGGCACTGGATCAGCCTGGCGACAAGCTTGTTGCATCTGGGCAGCGCCGTGCTCGGCGGCAATCCCATACGCATCCTCGGCACCCTAGACAAGGTGCGAGAGCGGCTACAAGATAGGGCACCTGGCTGATTCAGCCAGCAGCGAGGCGAGACAAACTGGTACCAGCAGATCATGCACGACAGCGCAGGCAGTAAAGCAAGCAGGGCGGCCAATTTTGGGCTAGCATCATGGAAGTAAGTGCTACCGGGTGATGACCATGAATCGATTACCGCAAGACCAGCTGCAGCACCTGCAAGGCGTGCTCGAGCAACGCAAGCTGGCGTTGCTCGAACAGATAGAGAACGAAGTGGCCGAGGCGGACGCGCGCGCCTCGCTGCTCAATGAAATCGAAGCCTCGCCTGCCGACAACGCCAGCGTGCGCACCTTGAACGCCCTCGTCAGCGAAGCGGCAGAGCACAACGTGGCGCAGCTGTCCATGATCAAGCAGGCGCTGGCCAAGTTTGCCGATGGCAGCTACGGCCTGTGCGACAACTGCGGCGAAGCCATCGGTCTGAAGCGCTTGAACGCGCGCGCCGAGGCGCGCCTGTGTATCGATTGCCAGACGCGGCTGGAAAAGGCACAACGCTAACGCCGCCATGGCAAGGCATGGCCCAAGGCAAGGCATCGCTGCCCTTCCCCGTGTTTCTTGCCTTTGCTGCCGCGACTGTCGTTGCCATGCGTCCGCGCCCCCGCGCCCATTGTGCTTGCCGGCTGGACGGATGACTGTGCCCTACTGCCCTTGCCCGACTGCAAGCGATACGCTTGCTTAGCTCATGTGCTGTCCGCCATTGATGGCGATATTGGCGCCCGTGACGAACGCCGCCTCGTCGGATGTCAGGTAAGCGACCAAGGCCGCCACCTCATCGGGCTCGCCCAGGCGGCCCACGGGGATTTGCGGCAAAATCTTCGTCTCCAGGATATCGGCCGGCACAGCCGTCACCATCCGCGTGCGCAGATAGCCGGGCGAGACCGTGTTGACGGTAATGCCATGGCGCGCCACTTCCAGCGCCAGCGCCTTGCTAAAGCCATGCACGCCCGCCTTGGCGGCCGCATAGTTGCTCTGGCCAAACGCGCCCTTCTGGCCATTCACGGACGAGATATTGATGATGCGGCCCCAGCGCTTGGCCAGCATCGGTTCGAGCACCTGCTTGCTCATGTTGAACACACTGTCGAGATTGGTGCGCATGACCTCGGCCCAGTGCGGCAATTCCATCTTGTGCATGCTCTGGTCGCGCGTGATACCGGCGTTGTTGACCAGCACATCGATGCGGCCGAACTGCGCCAGCACGCGCGCGACGGCATCGCTGCAGGCAGCGAAATCGCCCACGTCCAGGGCCAGGGGATGGAAAAAATACGCTTGCGCCCGCTGCTCGTCGAGCCAGCTACCCACGCGTGCATTGCCCGGCGTATGCGCGGCCACGACGGCAAAGCCTGCCGCATGCAGGCGACGGCACAAGGCCGTGCCCAGCCCGCCCATGCCCCCCGTGACCAGCGCCACCCTGTGTTCTTTCATTGTTATCTCTCCCCGCTTGTTATGGTTGTTCTGCGTGGCATCAAGTGTAGGAGCAGTTTTTATCGCCAGCTTTGCGCAAGATCAAGTGCTCAGCCTGACGCAGTCGTGCGCGGCAGGCACCCCGGTCTGTGCCAGAATGGCCATTACTGCACCGCAAGAGGCCAGGCCATGACGTATAAAACCGTATTGCTCCACATTGACGACAGCGCCGGGTGCGCCACACGCATCGCAGCGGCAGCCAGCATCACCGAGGCTTGCGGCGGCCACCTGACGGGCGTGGCGCTGACGGGCGTGTCGCGCCTGCTCTACCAGAACCAGCCCGACCTCGACGCCGACCCGAACCTGAGCTTGCACCTCAATTTCCTCAGGGAACGGGCAACGCGTTCGCTCGACGGATTCGATCAGCAAGTGCGCGCGGCCGGCGTCGCCTCGTTCGAGCAGCGCGTGCTCGACGATGAGGCGGCGGGCGGCATCAGCCTGTTGGCCCGCTATGCGGATCTGGTCGTCATCAGCCAATACAATGCCAAGGATAAATCGCCATCCGTGATGCGCGACTTTCCCGCCTATGTACTGCTGCATTCGGGCCGCCCCGTGCTGATCGTGCCGTACGCGCCGCCGCTGCCGCTGCTAGCGCCGCCCGCAGCGGCGCGCAATGTGCTCATCTCCTGGAATGCCAGCAAGGAAGCGAGCCGCGCCGTGACGGCCGCCCTGCCTCTGCTGCAGCGCGCCGGACAAGTCCATGTGGCCATCTTCGATGCCAAGGTACATGCGGCCGAGCACGGCGAACAGCCGGGCGCCGAACTGACGCACTACCTGGCGCGCCACGGCGTGGCAGCGCACCTGCATCTGCTCGATGGCGGCGGCGTGCGACGCGGCGATATCGGCGCAGCGCTGCTAACGCAGGCGATGCAGCTGTCGGCCGATTTGCTGGTGATGGGGGCGTATGGACATTCGCGCCTGCGCGAAACCATCCTGGGCGGCGTCACGCGCACGATTCTGCAGAACATGACGATCCCGGTGCTGATGGCGCACTAAGGCCGCTTGGGAGCCGCGCACTAACTGCCCTGCCAAGGCTGGCCGCGGATCTTCGCCACCTGGCGCTGCGCCAGCCACTGCCACAGCTGCAGCGCGTCATCCTGCGGCAGGGCCGACATGTGGCGCGGGTTGGCCAGGGCGATTTCGCAATCGCGGTCCGACCACTCCTCGAAAGTGACTTCGCCTCCGCTAGCGACCTCGACCTGATACATCAAACCGTCGTCGTAGCCAAAGCGCAACAAGACTGAGGCCGGGCTGCCGTCCGGCGCCATGCCGCCGGAATAGACTTCGGCTAGCGCATCGGCCAGCTGTGCCGGCGAGGGCGCGCAGATGTCGCGCCCATCGGTTCTAGTCAGAATGAACCATGCCTGTGTCATGACGCGCCCTCCTATCCATACTCGTTAGCATGCGAGGCAAGTACTACAGGCAGTCACCTTGGTCCAGTCTCACTACGGGCGCACGGAAACTATTCCTGTCGCCATTATTTATGAATAATGACGAATACTGAGAGGTATCATACCTAAATTTCGTACAGCGCGGAATGTATGCATGTTGCACCATAGCTACGCTGCGTCACGCCACCAGCACGGGAATGCTGAGCGGATCGAAGTCGTGCCAGTCGCCATTGGCAATCGTGCCCTCCGCTTCCTCGATATGCTCGGCGCCGAGCCGGCGCAGCGCCCCGAGCGCCAGCTCACGCTCGTCGGGACCGCCCAGCGCGACGGCGACCAGCATGCCCGGATGCCGTGGCTGGCGGCGATTTTCGCCATGTCGGTCGCCATCTCGGTCGCCATGCATTTCCGACTCACCCGCCTCCTTCATTTTATTGAAACTGTAGAGCGAGCCAACGTGGGCGCCCACCAGCGCCCCTACCACCGGACCCAGCGGCCCTGTCGCCAGCGTGGCGGCGGCGCCAATGCCCGCGCCCACGGCGGCCCCGACGGCCACGCCTTCCAGCACGCCTTCCGGCGTCTCGCGGGCGCCGGGTGAGACGTCGCGGTCACCGCCGAGCCCATACAGATCATGCTGCCCCGGCTGATTAACAAAGAAGGCGCTGATGCGGCTGGCGGGAAAGCCCACCCGGCTCAGGGCGACGCGCGCGGCATCTATCTGTTCCTGCAATTGAAAATGAGCTGCAATGATGTGTGACATGGTTCGGCCCTCCTGGTCAGCTGCGGACGCACCGTGCGCCACCGTTCCAGCGTGCGCCCGCCCAGCGCGAAATACCGTTCGCTTACGCACATAGCTGCTCAATCACATACGCAGTGATGCGCATGTGGCAAGCGGGCTGCGGTTATCGGACAGTGATTATCGTGCGCAGGCATGTTGCGCCCGCGCAAAGAAATCCTCGGGAGTGACTCGCTCCAGCACTGGCCTTTGATCGGGCCAGCAAACGCAAAGCGCCGCAGCGCGGCGCTGGCAAGCTAGGCTAGGCTAATCAGGGGCGGCTGCAGGGCTGAGGTGGCCGCTTAGCAATGCTGGGCAAAGTTGGGGAATGGCGCGGCCCTGTGTTCGGGCTCGACAGGCGGCGCCATCCAGTCGCGCGGGTCGACCTTGTAGTACTGCAGAAATTGCGCATACAGCTCGGCATGGTGCTCGGCCATCTGATACGGCTTTTCAAAGAAAGTTTCCGTGGCCACGGCAAAGAATTCGGCGGGATTCGTGGCCCCATAGTGGTCCATCACGCTTTGCTGCTCGAGCATGGCGTCGTGGCGCAAGTTATCGAAGTCGCGTGACAGCACGGTGGCCCAACTACGGTAGCTCGACACGCTGGGCAGATAGGGCGCGCCATTCGCGGCGCCCGATTCGCTGTCGAGCTGGTGCGCGAATTCATGCAGCACCACATTGTGGCCATCGGTCCAGTCGGCGGCGCCGCGCTGCACGTGGTCCCAGGCCAGCACCACGCGGCCATCGCCCCAGGATTCACCGAGCAAGCCGTTGCTCGATGGCGTCACCACGCCGCCCGGCCCCACTTCATTGCGCGTGACGATGAATTGCGTGGGATACACGAGGATGGTGTCGAGTTCCGGATACACGCGGGTCTGGCGATTCAACAGCAGCAAGCAGGCCTGGCCGGCGATGGTATAACGCATTTCATCGGTGATCTCCAGGCCGCCACAGCCGACGAATTTCTTTTGATACAGGAATTGCACGACGAGATCGCGCAATTGTTGCTGCAGCGAGGCCGGTATGCGCGCATACACGGGAATGTTTTTTTCCAGTATGGCCAGCGCCTCAGGTGGCAAGGGCCGTGCCAGGGCGCGCCGCAAACGCCAGCGGGGGAACCACAGCGACAAGGCGATGGCGGCCGTGACGAGGACGATCCACAGTAGCGGGTTCATGCAGCGACACGCTGCATGGCAGCGGGAGCAACGAGGGCAATAGGGCGCATAAGACTAAGGCAGACGGCGCTAAGGCAGACGGCGTAGGCACACAAGGACGAGCTCCTTCGAATGAAGCCGCAGCGGAATGGGCGGACAGTCCAGACCACATGGGGTTGATTGATATCTTTTCAATCCACCAAGCTCAAAGGGTCGGCTCGAACGCCAAAAGCCGGGTCGCAACCCGGCTGTCAAGGTGCTAGGAATCATGCCAACTGAATCATACCAACTAATAATAGTGCCAACTGTGCCAACGACAGGCATCGGGCCGACAGCCAGCAGCCAGCAGCCGCGCGGCCACTGCGGCACTGCGGCACAAACTTGTTTACTCTGCTGCCTTTTGCTGAGGCGCACCAAACAGCGCGGCAACGAGCGGGTCGCGCGTCACGGGACCGCGGTTGACGCGGATGGCGTAATGCGTGTCATCGGCCAGGATGTGGAAGTGACGGCCGCTGCCTGCCATGCTTTGTTCGCGCAGGCCGGGACGGTCTTTGCGTGGTGGCGCACCTTCGCGTTTCGGCTGGACAATGGCGGCCAGGAAGGCGCGCACGCGCTCAGGGTCCGGCGTGAGCTGGTACACTGCCTTGCCCAAATAAGTGGCGGTACCTTCGATGTAGCGGGCCAGTTCGATCACGCCCGCTTCGCGCAGGTCGCGAATATATTTGCGTGCACCCGATGGCGAAAACTTGAGGAACCAGGCGATTTCATCGGCCAGCATCTCGTGCAGCGACAATTCGCCGATCAACTTTTGCATGTTTTCGATGCGGCGTAGGGTGGCCGACGTCGAACGCACGCGCTCGATCGGTGCCATGGAGATGGGATTCATGCGTTCCGCAGGGACCGGGGCCGCACGCTCTATCATTTGCGTACCTTTTTCGGGGCTACGAAGTTCCTGGTGCGCTGCCTTTAATTCGCTCTTCACGTGAGACTGAGTCATTGCATGCATTTGAATACTCCTTTTAAACGATTGCCGGTAGCCCGGATTGTTAAATTCTTGGCAATTTTTATGCCAGAACACGACAAATCCTGAGCGTCTGGTCACAGAATGCCACCCTGCTTCCCCTTGGTCTGTGCGTTAACGAACATTAGAAGCAAGAAAGTGCGAATTATTTCCTCGGAGAATTATTTCTGTGCGACATCTAAATGCCGTGATATTTCTGCGTTCAAGGTGAAGTGGCGAACAGAATCATCGGCATTCTTGCAATAAATTCAAGCTTCACGCGAGGCGCAAGTACGAGGCGCACGCCCATCCACCTGCGCCGACCCCATCGCGACTATCTTGATACTTTACAAAGGACTCATCATGAACATGCCTGCCCTGCTAGCCGCTGCTGCCCTGCTCTCCCTGTCCGCCTGCAAGAAACCAGCCGAGGCGCCGCTGCCAGCAACGGCGCCCAACCCTACGTCCACCCCACAAGTGATGCCGGCCCCCGTCACGCCGGCCATGCCGGAAACGGGTGCGGGACGGGTAACGCCGCCTGCGCCGCTGACCGATCCGGCCACCACGCCAGCACTGCCACCGGCCACGGCGCCGAAGTAAGCGCGCCAGCCGGCAATCCATCAGGCGCCCACGCGGCGCCGCCCCTACTCCACGGGGGAGTTGCGCGTTGCCAGCCTGTTTGCAACGCGCTTTTTTACGATTAGAGTCAGCCACGCCACGAAGGTTCCACGACAGGCGCAGCGCCGGACAGCATCGAAGCGGTCCGCCGCGAATGCGGCAATCCGCACTCGCGTAACGTTCGCCGTGCGGAAAGACGGAATAGCGCCATTTTCCGTTTTCAACAGATTCAAATTAATCCTTTATAAACAATCACTTGCAATAAACTCCAAAATGCGCTCCACTGGCACGGAAGATGCTTTTATATGTTCATAACCGCCTCCAGAGCGGCAGCATGATCGACTATATAAAACCAACAACTTTTTGGAGACAACCGCATGGCAAGCACCTTCCGCATCTCGTCCTTATTGAACCCCAAGGCACTCGCCGTGGCCGTCGCACTGGCTGCGCAATTCCCGCTGGCCGTCCATGCGGCCGACCTGGTACGCCTGGGCAACCTGAAATTCGCCCATTACGGCGCCGTTGCCTATATGAAGGAAATCGCGCCGAAATACGACTTGAAGATCGAGGAGCGCATCTTTGCCAAGGGCCTCGACATCGTGCCGGCCATGATCGCCGGCGAAATCGACGTCTCCGCCAGCGCGCTGGAAGCGGCCATCACGGGCCGTGCCACCGGCTTGCCCGTGTATTTGGTGGGCGGCTTCGCCAAGGGCGGCGTGCAAATCGTCGGGCGTCCCGACCTGAACATCAAGGGCATTGCCGACCTGAAAGGCAAGAAAGTCGGCGTCACGCGCGGCGGCCCGCAGGAAATCTTGCTGTTTGCCGAACTCAGCAAGGCCAAGCTGACCTGGTCCGATAAGCCGGGCAAGGACGTGCAAATTCTGTACATGGGCTACCCGGACCTGAACCAGGCCCTGCTGACCCGCGACATTGACGTCATGAGCCAGTCCGAACCCTATTCCACGCAAGCGATCCACAAGAAATACGGCGCGGCCATCATCAAGCCGTATGACACGCCGCTGGGCGAGCCCGTGCGCGCGCTGGTGATGACGGAAAAAATGTACAAGGAAAAGCCGGCCGTGGCCCAACGCTTCATGGATTGCTTCGTCGCCGCCACCCGCGCCTTCCTGGCCGACCCAAAGCTGGCGGAAAAATACGTGCGCGAATCGATGTTCAAGAACCAGATCACTAGCGAGGATTACCGCGATGCCATCGACAATGCGATCTTCACGGAAGATATCAGCCAGAGCCACGTGCAACTGACCACCGACTACATGGTGAAATTCGGCGTGGGCCGCATGGCCAACCCACCTGCGGCGCAGGATTGGGTCAAGCTGGACCTGCTGGAAAAAGCCAAGAAATCCTATGTGCCACGCTAAGCACGGGCACACTAATCTGAAAGTGTCACGATGAATATTCAAATGATGAAACGCTTCGCGCACGGTGCCATCGTGCCCGTGCTCGTGCTGCTGTTCTGGCAGGCACTGTCGACGTTTGGCTGGATCAATCCGCAAATCCTGCCCTCGCCCTTGGCCGTGCTGGTGAAGTGGTATGAATACCTGATTCCCATGCAAGCGTACACGCCGGAGACGGGCAATTACCTGGTGTGGATGTTCTCGGGCGAACTGCCGCATGACGCCTGGGCCAGCCTGTCGCGCGTGCTGGGCGGTTTCGCCATCGGCGCCGGCCTGGCCTTGCCGCTGGGCTTGCTGATGGGCACCAACAAGACCATCTATAAACTGTTCGACCCGCTGGTGCAGGTGCTGCGCCCGATTCCGCCGATCGCTTACATTCCGCTGGCAATTTTGTGGTTTGGCCTGGGCAACCCGCCCGCCTTCTTCCTGATCAGCATCGGTTCCTTCTTCCCGGTGCTGATGAATACCATCGCCGGCGTGCGCCAGGTCGATGGTATTTATATCCGCGCCGCGCGCAACCTAGGCGCCAGCCAGATGACGATGTTCCGCCGTGTCATCCTGCCCGCTGCCACGCCGTATATTTTGGCCGGCGCACGCATCGGCATGGGCACGGCCTTCATCGTCGTGATCGTGGCGGAAATGATCGCCGTCAACAGCGGCCTGGGTTTCCGCATCCTGGAAGCGCGCGAGTATTTCTGGTCTGACAAAATTATCGCCGGCATGTTTACCATCGGCCTGTTCGGCCTGGCCATCGATATGGCCATGAATGCACTGAATAATCATTTGCTGCAGTGGCACCGCGGCCTGGAACACTAAGAGGAACGGCCATGACCACGATCAATATCAATGCAGTCAATAAAATCTTCACCACCGGCGGCGCCGACGTCATCGCCCTGAAAGACATCAATCTGGAAATCGCCAGCGGCGAGTTCATCTGCCTGCTGGGGCCGTCCGGCTGTGGCAAGTCGACCCTGCTCAACGCCATCGCCGGCTTTTCGCAGCCGACTTCCGGTCAGATCCTGGCCGGCGGCAAGCTGATCACCGAGCCCGGTCCCGACCGCGGCATGGTGTTCCAGGAATACGCGCTATTCCCATGGATGAGCATCGAAAGCAATATCGCCTTCGGCCTGGAAATCGCCGGCAAGACGCCGGCCGAAATCCGCGAACGGGTCGACATGCTGCTGAGCATGCTGGGCTTGACGGAATTTCGTGCCCGCTACCCGAAAGACTTGTCAGGCGGTATGCGCCAGCGCGTGGCGATCGCCCGCGTGCTGGCGCTCGATTCTCCGATCATGCTGATGGATGAACCGTTCGGCGCGCTCGACGCCTTGACGCGGCGCAACTTGCAAGATGAATTGCTGAAAATCTGGAAAGTCTTCGGCACCACCATCGTCTTCGTCACGCACTCGATCGAGGAATCGGTCTACCTGGCCGACCGCACCATCGTCATGACCTACCGTCCCGGCACCGTCAAGCGCGACGTGGCCATCGATCTGCCGCGCCCGCGCGACCCGAGCGACCCGGAGTTCAACCGCCTCAAGCGCATGCTGGGCGAGATGGTGATGGAAGAGCAGCAAAGGCACCATAATGCAGAAACGATGGCGAGCACCGCTGACTAATTGTCGTGCAAGCAAACCCGAGAGCAAGTGCCGGGGTCGGACCTTAAGGTCCGACCCCAGTCTTAGCCTTGCGGGTTTCAGCTTTACAATACCGGCGTATTTAACCCGACACACGGAGCACCATGGCATTCGGCAAATGGCCCCTGAGACCCGCGCTCGCCCCCCTGCTGGCCGTGGCGTCGCTGGTGCTGTTGACGTGGGCTTCGTATGCCTGGGTCAAGCAGCGCCAGCTCGATGAATTGCATCGCACGCTAGATTCGCGCGCGCAACTGTATGTGGCCTCCATCGGCGGCGCCCTCAATAAATACGAATTCCTGCCCCTGGCCGTAGCCCAAAGTGATGCTGTGGCGCAATTACTGGAGCAACCCAGCGCCGACAAAGTCACGCAGATCAACGCCTATCTGGTCGACATGAACCGTCGCGCAGGCGCCTTTGCCGTCTACGTGCTCGACGACAAGGGCACGACCCTAGCGTCGAGCAACTGGCAAGAGCGCAGCTCCTACGTGGGCGTCAACTACGGCTTCCGTCCCTATTTCAAGAATGCGATTGCGGGCGGCATCGGCCGCTTCTATGGCATCGGTTTCTCCACCTTCGAGGCCGGCTATTTCATTTCGCAGCCGGTGCTGCGTGACGGGCGCATCATCGGCATCGTCGCCGCCAAGGTCAACCTGGACTGGATCGAGCAGTCGTGGCGCACGCCCGGCGCGGGCGAACAGATCTGGGTCAAGGATGCGAATGGCGTGATCATCCTGGCCACCACGCCCGCCTTCAAGTTCAAGACCCTGACACCGCTGTCGCCGGCTGCGAAGAACGATATCAGCGCGCAGCGCCAGTTCCTGAACGAAAATCTACCCATCTTGCCGCACAAGGTGCAGCGCCAGTTCGTCGATGGCGCCAGCGTGATGACCCTGGAGCGCCCGCAGGCTGGCGACACTCCGGCCCTGTCCGGCAGCGCCGAGAAAGTGAACTACCTGGCCGTAAACCGCGCACTGGGTCCGCTGCAATGGCAAATCACGGTGCTGGCCGAACTCGACGATGTGAATGCGGCGGCGCGCAACGCAGCCATCGCCGCCGTGCTGGGCTGGGCCTTGCTGCTGCTGGCCCTGATGTATGCGCGCCAGCGCCGGCGCCGCATTGCCGACAAGCTCAATGCGCAACAGACACTGGCGCGCGCCTATGAACAGCTGGAAATCAAGGTCGCGCAGCGCACGGCCGATCTGGTGCATGCGAATGGCCGCCTGCAAGCAGAAGTGGCCGAGCGCGAGCGCGCTGAGCAGACCCTGCGCTATGCCCAGGCGGAACTGGTGCAAAGTGGCAAGCTGGCCGCCATCGGCCAGATGGCGGCCGGCGTCACGCACGAGCTGAACCAGCCGCTGGCCGCGCTGCAAACGTTTTCCGACAATGCCAAGGTATTGCTGGCGCGGGGCCGCATCGACGATGCACTCGATAATCTGGCGACCATTTCCGAGCTCGTCAAACGCCTCGGCTATGTCACCTCGCAACTGAAAGGCTTTGCGCGGCGCAGCGACGATGCGCGCAAGCCCGTCAGCGTGCGCCAGGCGTTTGCGCAAACCATGCTGCAAATGCGCACGCGCAAAAATGCGCAGCGCTTGACCCTGCATGAAAGCTGGCCCACCGACGACATCATCGTGCTGTGTAACGCCATCGGCCTGGAACAGGTGTTTAGCAACCTGATCACCAACGCCATGGATGCCGTGCCCGAAAGCGAGCCCGTGCAGATATGGTTTGAGGTGCGCCGCGAAGGCAACTACGCCGTGCTGCATATCACCGATAATGGCCCCGGCATCGCGCTGGCATCGCTCGACAAGATCTTCGACCCCTTCTATACCACCAAGGAACACGGGCTGGGCTTGGGATTGTCGATCAGCGCAGGCATACTGCGCGCGGCCGGCAGCACACTGGCCGTGCGCAACCGCAGCGCGCAGGAAGGGGGCGGCGCACAATTTACCATCACCCTCTGCTGCGCCCCGAGGGAGAGAGACGAAGGAAACATCTGATGCACGAGAATAATTTTGAAGGCATGCAAGTGCTGCTGGTGGAAGACGATGCCGTGGTGCGCAAAGGCGCCCGGCAATCGCTGGAACTGGCGGGCTTGCAAGTGACGGCCGTGGCCACGGCGGAAGAAGCACTGCCCTATCTGGTGCCTGAATTTGCCGGCATTTTATTGAGCGATATCAAGCTGCCCGGCATGGATGGCTTGAAACTGCTCGATATCGCCGTGGCGCAGGATGCCAGCCTGCCCGTGATCCTCGTCACCGGCCACGGCGACGTATCGATGGCCGTGGGCGCCATGCGCCGTGGCGCCTACGACTTCATCGAAAAGCCGTTTTCCGCCGACTTGCTGGTGGAAGTGTGCCGCCGCGCGCTCGACAAGCGCCATCTGGTGCTGGAAAACATGGACTTGCGCCGCCAGCTCGCGCAGCGCGTTGGCATCGAAGCGCGCATCGTGGGGCGCAGCGCGGCCATGGCCAAGGTGCGCCAACTGGTGCTGAGCCTTGCGCCAAAATCGGCCGACATCATCATCCTGGGCGAAACAGGCACCGGCAAGGAACTCATTGCGCGCTGCCTGCACGATTTCAGCGAACGGCGCGATCATCCTTTCGTGGCCATCAATTGCGGTGCCCTGCCCGAATCGATTTTTGAATCGGAACTGTTCGGCCACGAGGAAGGGGCATTCACGGGCGCGCAGCGCCAGCGCATCGGCAAGATCGAATACGCCAACGGCGGCACCCTGTTTCTGGACGAAATCGAAAGCATGCCGCTGGCCTTGCAAGTGAAACTGCTGCGCGTGCTGCAGGAAAGGCAAGTCGAGCGCCTGGGCTCGAACAAATTGATATCCGTTAATTTCCGCGTGATTGCCGCCGCCAAGGAAGACTTGAGCGTGCTGGCGGAACAGGGGAAATTCCGTCCCGACCTGTATTACCGCCTGAACGTGGCCAGCCTGACCCTGCCGGCGCTGCGTAACCGGCGCGAGGATATCCCCCTGCTGTTCGAATTTTTCGTGCTGCAGGCAGCGCTGCGTTACAGCCAGCCGGCCGCCATCGTCAGCGGCGAACTGATCGCCTCCCTGATGGCGCAGCGCTGGGCCGGCAATGTGCGCGAACTGCACAATGTGGCCGACCGCTTCGTGCTGGGCTTGCTCGACGATACGCTCAGTCCGGCCCGCTGCCGCGAAGCCTCGCTGGCCGAGCAGGTCGACACCTTCGAAATTTCCATCATCGAGCAAGCCTTGCGCCGCCACAACGGCAACGTCATCGATGCGGCTGCCAGCCTGAATATTCCAAAGAAAACTCTGTACGACAAGCTCAAGCGATTTGATATCTCGACCGAGCAGTTCCGTTAATTGCAAGCAATGTTCCGACACAGCCATGCGGCGGCGTCCTACCCGTTCAGGCGGGCGCACGTGTGACAATGCCAGCTCGAATCAACACTTGCACAGGACCCTGCCATGAAAACCGCCACCGTCTTGCTGGCCGCCACCCTGATGACCGTCGGCGGCGCCTGGGTGCAAGCCCAGTCGACGACGAATGTGAACCAGACGGGCAACCACACCAACAATGCCAAAGATCCGGGCCAGCAATCGGACGAATCCGATAAGCTCGACAACAAAGGCAAGGTCGTCGACGACGCCAAGCCAGCCAAGGCGCGCACGGATAAGCGCACGCGGCGCGGCAAGCCCGTGGCCACGCCGGACACCCGGGCAGACAGCGGAGCGACAACCTCCCCGCCAACCACGCCGGTAGCACCGGCAAGACCAGCAACACCGGCACGCTAAGTCACGCATCCAGCGCTGCGCCAGATTGCTCCTTGGCAGCTATCATCGCGCTGTTACAAGATAGTCTGGATCGCAATGCAAGCAGCATGCCGTGGGGTAGTGACGACAGTCACGGCAGGCGCGCTGGCCACCGCGGCCTGACAGGCGGCGCCTACGGTGGACGAAGGCATGGAGCTGACGACGGGCATCCACAGCGCACCGTCATCATTTTTGACGGCGTTGTGCTCGCCTCACCAGCACCTACTTCTTATCAGGAAATCATGTCGCCGATCGAACGCAAATGGTGGTTTGCCATGCCTGTCATGTTAATCGCCATGGGCACCACGCTGTGGCTACTCGATTGCGCGCGAGTACCACGCACGTACTCCTTGGCTTGGGTCACTATTTTCAGCCTATGCTGGGTGCCGCTGCAGCGTAGTCTTTCTTTTCTACTCTGGATATTGCTGTTGTGGCTGGCGCCTGGCCTGGCAGACAAAAAACTGTCCCAGCACTAGAGTCGCCCCCCGCCCCCGTTGCAGCTAGAAATCATGGCGATCAAACAACCATGCGCCATCCCTTTTCACAAATACAAAAGTCTCACGATGAGCGCCGTTGTCGGGCGGCATGCCGCGAAAATCCACGCTCAAAAAAATAGTCTGGGGATCGTGCACCGCCCAATTCCACATTTTTTTCGATATGTAATAATTTAGGTGATCTATTTTCGGAGGAAATCGCATCTGCTTGATCCCGTTACTGGTAGCAAGCGCGGAAAATGATGACGGGATTGCTCGAACCTGACTATAAACCTGGAAAAAGTCCATCACTGGATTAATAGCCTCTTTCACCACAGCCAAATCTTCGGCAGTCTTGATTGCAGAAAGATCCACCCTGTTTTTTATTTTCCGATTAGGTGGCTCCTTCATAAAACTAAAATCCAATGCTCTGACATTGACAGTTTTTTCCTCAGCAGCTACTACCCTCTCGGCAGCATGCCCTGGTGGCAGAATTACTCCAAACCCAAAAAAAATAACAAGAAAATAGAAGTTCCGCATCTTAACTCCCGCAAAATATTTCTGAAATTTATTTTTCAACATAAAAACAGGGCAAGCTTGTTTCGCATCTTCTTTCGCCATACAGCAGCCGCTAGCGATCTTGAAGCAGAAGACAGCGAGAATATCCTTCCCACTATTAAAATGTAAATATTTTTTTCGCTTTTTTTTGGAACTTTTCATCTACACATTTTTACCGATATTTGCACTTTTCTATGCCACATACTATTCCGACAAAGACAGCATCGATGACAGGCGCAACACCACACTTTTCTGATAAATGAATCAACGGGCATGATTCAAACAGCAGGACAGGCGAATGGCAGCGGCAACACCGTCAGAACTAATTTCGCTGCGCCAGCGCATTGCCCCGCACCTGAAACGCCACCTGCGCTACCGTCTTGCCGGCATCATCAACGAGCGCCAGTGCGTGCTTGCCCGGCACGGGACGCCAGCGGATGCTCTCGCTAGCGGCCCCCATGTCCTTGCCGTCGAGCACCCAGCGCAAGGCGTGACTGCCCTGGGCCTGGAAGAACACGCGCTGCAGGGCGGGCGGAATGTCGGGGTCGATGGCGAGGATGCTGTCCTCGGCCGGATACATGATGGCGGGCGGCTTCATGGTGTCGCCCAGCACGGCGATGACGGGGCTTTCCGTACCAGAGATAAACCATTCGCGGCGCGGCGCTTCCAGCGCAGGCTGATACGCCACCATCTGCTGCAGCACGCCGGGCGGCGCTTTCGGCGCATGGCTGGGCAGGCTCTTGTGCAGATAATCCATGACGTCGCGCCACACGGGAGCGGCGCCCGTCACGCCCGAGACGTCCCACATGGGCTTGCCGTCGAAATTACCCACCCACACGCCCACCGTGTAGCGCGCCGAATAGCCCATGCACCAGTTGTCGCGCATGTCCTTGCTGGTGCCCGTCTTGACGGCGCTCCAGAAATTCGTCCCCAGCTCGTTGCGCAAGCCAAAGGTCATGCTGCGCGCGGCGCGGTCGGCCAGGATATCGCCGACGATGAAGGCAGCGCCCGAATCCATCACGCGACGCTTATCCTTGCCAGCCTGCCCCGGCTGCAGGCTGGCCGTGCTGTACAGACCACCATTGGCCAGCGCGCGGTAAGCATTGGCCAGTTCCAGCAGGGTCACTTCGGACGAGCCCAGTGCCAACGAAGGGCCGTAGTATTCGGCCGCTTCCGTCAGGCTGGCCAGTCCCACTTCCTTGAGACGGTTGTAGAACCCGTCCTGCCCTGTCAGCAGCAGCGTGCGCACGGCGGGAATGTTGAGCGAGCTGGCCAGACTGGTACGGGCGCTGACGTAACCCTTGAAGTTGCGGTCGTAGTTTTGCGGTGCATACATGCCCGACGCCGTGGCGACATCGAGCGGCGAGTCGTCCATGACGGAGGCGGCCGTCATCAGGCGGCGCTCGATAGCCAGCGCATACAGGAATGGTTTCAGGGTGGAACCGGCCTGGCGCAGGGCCGTCACGCCATCGACATGGCTGCCGCCCGCATTGCCCACATAGGCAAGGACTTCTCCGCTGCGGTTGTCGAGCACGATGATGGCGCCATCGTTGACATTGCGCTCGCGCAAGGATGCCAGTTGCTGGCGCAAATTTTCCTGCGCGAAACGCTGCAGGGGAGCGTCGAGGGTGCTACGCACGGAGGCGCCCGATTGCTTGAGCAGCTGCTGCGCCACTTGCGGCGCCGGCGCCAGCTCCGCGTACAGGGCCGTGCGCTGCAAGGCCGTTTGCACGCGCTGGCCGATCAGCTGGCAACTGCTGTCCATACGCCATTGTTGCGCCAGCGCGCAGGCACGCCGCGTAACGATGGCCGGTGACGCATTCGGCGAGCGCACCAGGCTGGCCAGAATGATGGCGTCCGTCTGGCTCAAGCCCGACGGCGCCTTGCCGAACAGGCTGTATGACGCAGACGCGATGCCTTGCAGCTCGCCGCGAAACGACACCAGATTCAAATACGCTTCGAAAATCTGCGCCTTGCTCCAGCTGTCTTCGATGGCCTGGGCGGCACGCATCTGGTCCCATTTCTGGCGCAGGCTGCGTCCGCCTGCTTGAGCCTGCAAGTGCGCGTCGAGCTGACCCGCCAGTTGCATGGTGATGGTCGAGGCACCGCGCGGCTTTTTCGAAAACAGATTATCCCAGGCGGCCGTGGCCAGCGCGGACACATCCACGCCAGCATGGCGCATGAAGCGCTGGTCTTCCGCCAGCAGCACCGCTTGCTGCACGGCGGGGGAAATATCGGCCAGCGCCACCCACGGCAAACGCCGCACCTGCATGTCGACGCGTAACGATTGCAGGGGCGCGCCACTGCGGTCCAGCAACTGCGCTTCCGAGCTGCGATAGGCGGCCTGTACCTGTCCCGGCGTCAATACCGCTTCCGCGAAGACCGGGCCGGCCAGCAAGCAGCCCATCAGTAAAACACTAGCTTTCACTGCGCCACCTTCACGTTCGCATTTGGCGACTCGCCAAACATTTCGGGCGCATACATGGCTTCGATGCGCGTCGCCGGCAGGCTGAAATCGCCGGCATTGTTCAGGCGCACCGTGTATTGCACGCTCCACGTGCCTTTTGGTACAAACGCGTAATACGCGCGGAAAGCATCAAACGCGCGTTCCTCGAACGTGGGCCAGACCCAGCCGGTGTTCTTTTCGCCAGCCGTCAGCAGCTGCGAATCGCGCCCCAGGCCATTGCCCAGCACCGTGGCGCTGGCCGGTATCGGGTCGTCGACCACCACCCAGCTCATGTCTGACTGCGCCGACAAATCCAGGCGCACGCGGTAGACATCGCCGCGCGACCAGTGGCCAGCGATTTTCTGTTCCACGGGCGTCACGGTTTTCTTGATCGTGTAACCGCTGGACACGGGCGCCTTGAGCGCGATGGCCGCCAGGCTTTGCACGGTGACCCAGGGCTTGCCCGTGCCGCTATGCGCCAGGCCCAGGGTGTCCATGCCCTTCGGCCACGCTTGCAGCACGGGGCCGACTTTCGCCGCGCCATTCCACACGAGCGCTTGCGTATCGCCGCCCAGCTTCACGGCGCTGGCCCCCGTCACGGCTGTGGACTCGAACTTGGCCGAGAATTTGGCAATCGCCAGGGTGCCCCAGGCGTTGGCCACTGTGGTGTCCCAGCGGCCCTTCTTCTGGCGGCCCATGCTGCCGCGCACCAGGCGGCCGATATCGTCCTTCCACGCCGGGTCGTCCATCACGGCCAGCAGCAGCCGGTTGGCATTGACGTCACCGGAGACCATCAGCCACCACCAGTTATCCTTGCGCTCGGTGGAAAAGCCCATGGTCGTGCCCTGGAAATTCAAACGGCTACGCAAAATTTGCTGCGCGTCGGCCAGCAGCGCCTCGCGGCGCGCCAAGCTTGGCGTGCGTTGCAGCAGCAAGCTCCAGTCGATGACGGCGGACGTCGGCCACAGGTTAGGGCTGATACTGATGCTCTCCAAGGCATCGGGTGGCACCTTGTTGGAACGCGACAACGCTTCCAGCGCGGCCAGCTTGCGCACTGCCAGGTCGGTCGTCGCCAACGCGGAATGGCGCACGATGCGCCCCTGCACGAAGGCCGTCAAGGCTTCTTCCATGCGGTTCTTCGTCTGTTCGGGAATCGCATAGCCCGCTTCCCTTGTTGCCGACAGCACATACGCCGTCAGGCTGTCGCTGCCCTGCTCCATGAGGGGGAAGTATTTCAGCATGCCATCGCCGTCCAGGTAAGCGGGCAAGCTGGCGGCCAGCTTGTTCCACGCCTCCTGGTCTTGCAGGGCGATCGCCTTCGAGGTGTTTTGCTCGAAGCAGGTGTAGGGGTAGGCGGCCATGTACTCGCGCACGCCGGGCAGCTCGCCGCCCAGTCTGGCGACAAAGCTGGTCTGGATGCCGCCCCGGCCCGGCAAGGCGCCGGCTGGCATTTGCACCGACATATTCGTCGGCTTGTCGACCTGCAGCAAGGTCGCCTGGTAGGTGCGCACGGGCGTGGCCTGAGCTACCTTTTGCGTGATTTTCAGTTTATCGCTATGACTGCCCGCCTTGGCGGCGATCTCCCACACAATGCTTACCGCACCGAGCGGCACCTGATAATCCCAGCCCACTTCACGCGCTTCGCCGGCCGCCAGCCTCACACTTTGGCGTGGCAGTGCCTTGCCAGCCGCGCTGGCATCGAGGTCCACGCTCAAGGACGCGGCCGAAGTATTGCGCAGCGTAAAGCCTGCACGCAACTGGTCGCCTTCGCGCACGAGAGTGGGCAAGCCCGACATCAAGATCAGGTCTTGTGAGCTGCGGATATCCGTGCTGCCCGTGCCAAACAATTGCTTGCCCGCGCTGGCGACGGCAACGATGCGGAAAGCCGTCAGCGAGTCGTTGAGCGGCACTTGCACGGTCGCTTCGCCCTTGGCGTCGAGCTTGACTGTGGCCTTCCAGAACAGCAGGGTGTCGAACAGCTCGCGGCTGGCGCCCTTGCCGCCGCCACCGCCAGCCGGGAAGGCCTTGCGCCCGAAGTGGCGCTTGCCGATCACCTGCATCTGCGCCGTCGCCGTGGCCACCTGTAAGCTGCGCTGCGCCATCATGGTATCGAGTAATTTCCAGCTATCGTTGGGCATCAGTTCCAGCAAGCCAGTGTCGACAGCCGCCAGCGCCACTTCGGCACCTTCTGGCAAGGGCTTGCCATCGGCGCGGCGCACGCGCACCGACACTTCTGCCTTGTCACGCGTTGTGTACACCTGCTTGTCAGACACCACCATGACGTTCAGTTCATGCGCCTGCCACCCGACGTTCAGCGGCGTGATGCCCATCTTGTAGGCTGGCTTGCCCAAGTCGACCAGGGCCGTGGGCTGCACGCCATCGACACGCCCGCGCACGACAAACACGGACACATACACATTCGGCGCGTAGTTCGGTTTGACCGGGATAGTGACCACAGGTTCCCGGCCATTCAACTGGCGCACATAGGTGTCGAGGATGCCTTCGCGCTCGACCGTGATCAGGGCCGTGCCCGAACGGAAAGGCATGCGCACTTGCAAGCTCGCTTCCTGGCCCGGCTCATAGCGTTTCTTTTCAGGCAAGACGTCGATACGATCATTGTCGCTGGCGTTGAACCACCAGTCGCCGCTGCCGGCCACCCAGGTTTCACGCTTGGCGACAGCCGCATTGCCCGATGCATCCTGCGTGCGGGCGCGCAGTATCAAATTGCCGCTGGCCGGTGCCTTCACGTCGCAGACCAGCAAGCCCTGCTTGTCCGTCTTGCCAATGCAGGCGGAACCGAGCTTGACGATTTCGCTGCTGTTTTCATACGCATAGAAACCGCCGATCAAGCGGCGGCGGTGCGAATAGCTGTTGCGCTGGAAGAAGTCGACGTCGACTGCCGCATTCGCCACGGGCTTGCCATTGGTGCCCAGCACGACGACCGTGAACTTGAAAGCATCATTGCTCAAGGCCCAGGCGTCGGGCTTGATGCCGATCACAACATTTGATGGCCACAGCGGCACACGCGTGGCAATGGAAGCGGTCTCGCCATTTGCATCCTGGAAAGCGAGCTCCGCCACCAGGTCGCGCGGCGCGGACAGCTGCGGCAACTGGTCGATGACGATGCGCGCGCCGCCCGCCTTATCCAGGGTCAAGCTTTGCGTGCGCGCCGCCGTGGCGCCAGGGCCGGCTGGTCCACCACTGCCTTCGTCCTGCCATGCGCCCTCATCGTCGTCATAGCCCGTGCCCTGCTGCACCAGGCCTTCCTTCACGTCGCCATTGCTGAAGCTGACATCGGGATAGTCGGGAAACATCACGCTCTTATCCTGCAGCAGCGTGCGCAGCTTGACGGGCGCGTTGGTGGCGGCGCCGCCGGCCAGATACGAGATTTGCGCATCGAGGGCCAGCTGTTTCACCTGCACGGCGGGCGCTATCGGGCCCTGCAGCACGGCTTTCATGGTGGGCACGCGGAACGCTTCCACCCGGAAACTGCCGGACGGGCGCCCCGCCATCGTCACAAGGTATTCGCCCTGCTTGGCGTCGGCGGGTATGCGCCAGTCATTTTCCGCCGTGCCACTGGCCGACCAGCGCAGGGGCAATGGATAGTTTTGCTCGCTGCCCTGGTGCGTGATGACGACGGCGGTGGCGCTGCCGGGGCCGTTGTTGCTGTCGACCAGGCTCATGCCCTCGGCCGTGTGCTTGCGGATGAAATGCTTCATATGCACGGTTTCGCCGGCGCGCAACAAAGTGCGGTCGAATACCGTGGCCAACAAGGTGTTGTCGGCGCGCGTGTCGTCCGTGGGCAGGTTGAAACGCCAGGCTTCGATGCCGCCCAGCCAGTCCGACAGGGTGAACGTCATGTCGCCGCCGCTGCGCGCACTGATAAAGTAGCGCGCATTGTTTTTGCAGCTGGAGTTGGCCAGTTCGCCAGGGATGTGCGCCACGCCGTCCGCCCCCGTGGCGCCTTGCCACAGCAGCTTGCCGGCGCAGTCGCGCACGGCCACTTGCGCTTTTGCAACAGGCGCGCCCTTGTCCAGCGACGTTACCCACACGAGCGACGATTGCGCGCCGTGCTTGAAGTGGGCCGCCAGGTTGGTCACCAGCGCGGCCGTGCGGATATACGCCGTGCGCGGTTTACCCAGCAGCACCTTGCCCAGGATCGGGCTGGCCAGCTCGACCACATAAAAGCCTGGTTTCTGCAGCGCAATGCCGATCACTTCAAAGGTTTTCTTGCCCTCGGGACGTGGCAGGCTGATGGGGCGCGTGCCGGCGGCGTCGGCCAGCACGGATTTGCTCATATTGCCCGCATACTGGGCATACGGTTGCCAGTATTCGCTCCTGTCGCCATTGCCGGCCAGGCGCTGCATCCACTCGATGATGAACTTGTCGTCATTGTCGGGCACGCGCAAGGTGGCGCCCGTGGCCGCTGATGCCGGTGCCGATTCCCTGGTGATTTCATTGCCCGACAGCACAGGCTCGATATTGCGCACCGTCACGGGCAACAAGGCGTCGCCCTTGGCTTCGATAATGCCGAACGGGGCTGGAAACTTCAGCAGCGGCGGCTGTTCGCCGGTGCCCACCGTCATGGGAAAGCGCGCGCGGTTGAGCAAGGCACGGCCGGCGTCATCCGTCAGTTTCGGCGGCAGGTTCAGGACAAAACTGGCTTGCACGGGAAACGGCCCGTTGAAGGTCACGTACTGCACGAATTGCGCTTTTTCATCTTCCTTCGCGATCGTCGGCGCATACGTCTTGCCCCCGCCCTTCAAGGTCATGGCGCGCACCTGCGCCGCGCTCACGGGCGCGGAAAACTCCACGCGCATGGGTAGGAAGGGGATGCACTGTTCTTTCGGGTTGCTGCGTTCGCAGCTGAACTTGGCCGTGAAATCGGGACGTGTCCTGAACTGCAGGGTTTGCGCCTTGTCCGTGGCGATGCCGCTGGCGCTGGCGATACCCTCGCCCCACACCAGCGACACCTTGGCGTTCGCGGGCAAGCTGCGCTTGCATTGCAGCACGGTGACGGGCAGCGGTGGCGCGCCCTTGCTGGCGACGGGCATGCCCACTTTCCAGAGCAGGCCCTGCTTCTTGAAGTAGACGCTCAGATAGCGGTCGAGAAAACCCTTGCGCAGGGTTAAAACCTGCTCCAGTTCCTTGCCCACAAGGCGCCGCACGGGGATCTTTTCATTGATGCCATCAGCGCGGCAATACGCGTTCGCGGCCACGCTGGCCTCGTTCGGCGCGGCGTCGAGGCCCAGCACGAAGATCTGGTTTTCATCGATATACGACTGGCCGTCATAGGGGATGGACTCGACGATCGCCGGGCCGCCCGTGGAAAAGTGGTAGGACGTCGCTCCTTGCAAGAGCTTGCCCGCCAGGTCCTTCAGCCCCCCGTTCAAGGTGAAACTGCAAGCCACGCCGGCGGGCAAGTCGCGTTCGAAATCAAAGTTCCAGTGACGCTCGTCGGCCCAGCGTCCGGCACCCGCCACGACGCCAGGCTCGGCCTTGCCACAATCGACGGCGAACGGCGCGGGCAAGCCCATGTCGCCGAACGGCACCATCGGCGTGGCAAACTGGACCCGCACCTGGCGCACGGCCTTCACCGTGCCGCTGGGCGAAAACTGGGACACGCCGTTATCGGCCCGTACCGGCGTAGCCATGCCCAGCGATAGCAGCAGACATAGCGCCCCCAGCTTGCCAGTGAGCGGGGAAGAAAAAATACGGGACAGGTCAGGCACGGGAAACTCCTTGATGAAAAGTGGCGCAATTGGCTGCAGCGCGCAAAAATGGCCGCAGCGAGCCCGGTAAGGCAACAGAATGGGGCCGGAATACAACATCCAGATCAGATTAGTTATCAAGCTCATCATTGTTACTAATATACAGTGGCATGCTGCTAATAAGTCGTACGATTGCCTCTTGCTGCGGCGCCAGGAAGTGGCCGTGCTGGTAAAAATCCCGCCGCTTCAATTAGTTTTTTTCAAGACAAAAGTGTTTGTCGTGAATCTGCAACAGCTTTGATACACAACATGGCTTTGTGCGCCAGCGTACGGACCACTTTGAACTGAAATCGTATTCTCTGCTCCAACAGCAGTGCATTTATCGCAAGACGGGCGCACCTGGAATTGTTGTCTATCGCTAGCAATAGCAGGTGCAGCATGATGTCGCTTTGATGCTGCAGGGAAAATCTCTAATCAACGTTGGGAGTTACTTGTGACTAATCAAAAAAAAATCGCCGTTGCCGCTGCGGTCCTGTGCTCCGCCCTCGGCGCGCAGGCCCAGGAAATCAATCCTTCCTGGTATATTCAACCTAGCATCAACGCACTCAAGCCAGATTCCGACTTTGCAACGGATAAAACCGGCTATGGCGCAGGCTTGCGCTTCGGTAAGCCTGTTTCCCCGGACTGGGATATCCAGCTGGGCACCACGTACGCCCGCGCCAAGGATGGCGCTCAGCGCTACGAGCAAAATACGCTGGGCGTAGATGGCCTGTACATGTTCTCGCGTCAAGCCTTCCGCCCCTTCCTGCTCGTCGGTGCCGGCATGCAGCGCGACAAGGACACCAGCTTCGCCTTCGGTGAGCGGAGCAAGAGTTCGCCCTACGCCAGCGTCGGTCTCGGTTTCCAGTCCAGCATCAATGATCAACTGTCTTTACAGGCTGACGTGCGCAATGTGCATGGTTTCCTGCGCGGCAATACCTTCGATCCGAGCAGCAAGTCCAACAATTACTACGTCACCGTGGGCCTGAACTTCGCGTTCGACAAACCACCTGCGCCGCCACCACCACCGCCGCCGCCGCCGATAGTGCGCGAGCAAGTCGTCGTGGCCGTGCCACCACCGCCACCACCACCGCCACGCTTTGAAAAAATGACGATGGCGGCAACGGAACTGTTCGCATTCGACAGCGACAAGCTGGGTCCGACACAGACCAAATTGGACGAGATCGCCAGCATGCTCAACGCTGCACCGGACGTCACCAACGTCGTCATCAGTGGCTATGCCGACCGCATCGGAGCGCCCAAGTACAATCTGAAACTGTCGCAGCAGCGCGCTGATGCAGTCAAGCAATACCTGCTTGCTCATGGTGTCGCCGCCAACCGCCTGACGGCTGAAGGCAAGGGTTCCACCAATCCTGTCGTCACCTGCGATAATAAGAAACGTGCCGATCTGATCAAGTGCCTGGAACCAAACCGCCGCGTCGAAGTAGAACAAATCACCATCGAACGCCGCGTACAGTAAGCGCAACAGTGGCACGCCACTTGTGAATAAAAAAGGGGCTCACGCCCCTTTTTGCATTGAAAGCCATCATGAATTCGTTTACCCGTTATCCTAAACTGGCCGCTCTGGGGCCGTTCAGCCGGCAAATGCGCAGCGTCATCGTCTGCTCCGTCACCGAATGGCTGGAACACCGCGCCTCAAGCAAGGGCGCCGCCCTCGCCTACTACACCCTGTTTTCCATCGCCCCCATCCTCGTGCTGGTCATCGCCATCGCCGGCTTTTTCTACGGCCCGGCCGCCGCGCGTGGCGAACTGATGGGGCAGTTGCAAGGCTTGCTCGGTACGCAAGGCGCCGAAGCCATCCAGTTGGTGCTGGCCGGCGCAAAGAACCATGAACAGGGCCGCATCGCCACCCTCATCGCCAGCGCCCTGCTATTGTTTGGCGCCACCAGCGTGTTTGCCGAACTGAAAGCCAGTCTCGATGAAATCTGGCAAGTGCCGCCCCTGAAGGAAGCGGGGGCCTGGGATATGCTGCGCACGCGCCTGCTGTCGTTCGGCCTGGTGCTGGTGCTGGCCTTCCTGCTGATGGTGTCGCTGGTGGTCAACGCGGCCATGGCCATTCTTGCCAACTTCTGGGAAGGCGTGTGGAAAGACACGGCCGTGCTGTTTACCATATTGTCGAACCTGATCGGCTTTGCCGTCATCGCCAGCCTGTTCGCCGTCATCTATAAGATGCTGCCACGCGTGCGCCTGTCGTGGCGTGACGTGTTGATCGGCGCCGTGGGCACGGCTTGCATGTTTTCCTTGGGAAAATATGCAATTGGCGTATATATCGGCAATAGCGGCGTGGCCAGCAGCTATGGCGCGGCCGGTTCGCTGGTGGCACTGCTGTTATGGGTGTATTACTCGGCGCAAATCTTCTTCCTGGGCGCCGAATTCACGCGTCAATTCACCCTGCAACTGGGCAGCATGAAGGATATGCCGAAGACGCAGGACGGCGATGTCCAAGTGAAGATACTGAAACGCCACCAGTCCTGATGATCTGCCCCCCACATGCGAACGACAACCGTGGGTGGCGTTGGTGTTGCGGCAAGCTATTCGCCCAGCAATTCCGCCACCACTTCCATGCCTTCTACGCGCTCGGCCACCACTTTCACGATGACGATGATAGGCACGCCCAGCAGCAAGCCCCAGACGCCCCACAGCCAGCCCCAGAACAACAGGCTGATGAAAACGGCCGCGGGATTCATGCGGGCGATGCGCCCCGTCATCCAGGTAGTGACAAAGGTGCCCACCAAGGTGGCGATCGCCATTGACGTGCCCGTCACCAGCAAGACCATTTCCAGCGATTCGAACTGCAGGAAGGCAACCAGCCCCGTGGCGATGGTGATGAGCAAAGGGCCGAAATACGGCATGATGTGCAGCAAGCCGGCCACGATGGCCCAGGCACCGGCATTTTCCAGACCGATCACGCGCAAGGCGATCCACATCAGCACTGCCAGCAAGACATTCGTGACGAGCAGCATGAACATATAGTTCTGTATCGAGGTATTGATGTCTTCCAGGATGTGCACGGTGACCTTCTTGCGGCTCAGCGACGGTCCCGTCAGCTTGACGAGCTTGCGCTTGAAGGTGTCGCCCGACAACAGCAGGAAAAACACCAGGAAGATAACGATGCTGGCCTGACTAAGAAAGCCCACCAGGCCCAGCGAACCGGCCCAGACCCAGTCCATGATCTTGAAGTTGGGCGCCTCGGCAGCGGCGGCGCGGCGGTTGTTGCGACGCGCTTCGGCGCCAGCGGCGACTTGCTCGATTTCATTGGCTACGGCCCGCATTTTCTGCAAGGTGCTGCTCTTGCCGCCCGTGCTGGTGGCAATCAAGCGCGACAGCTTCTGCGTAGCGGCAGGTAATGCTTCAACGATGGATTCAAATTCGCCCTGCACGCGCTCGACCACAACAAGCGAGCCGAACAGGATCAAGGCCATGACGACAGTGACGCCGACGGCGCGCGGCAGGCGCAGCTTTTCCAGCCAGGCGACGACACGATTGAGCGTATAGGCAATAAAAATGCTGAAGATGACGGGAATGAGGAATTTCTGCGCCCATTGCAGCGCATAGATGAAGCTGACAGTAGCGATGGTGCCCAAGGCAAGGCCGCGCGCATTGACATGTAGCGGCAGGCGCAAGGAGGGGTCCAGGTGTTCTCCGGGAGCGCCGGGAGGTGGCTCCGCTGGCTCGCTGGAGCTAGCCGTCAACGGCTCGGGCGGGGCATTTTGAGGCTCAATAGGCATGCGATTCCCGCAGCGGTCGGTGGGGGCCACAGCGCCAGCCACCGGGCTGGACGCTGCGGCAGCTCATGCCATTACTTGACGCGGATATCGTTTTTTACCGACTTCACGCCTTTGATGCCACGGGTAATGTCGCCCGCTTTGGCGGCGTCGGCTGGCTGGGCAACAAAGCCGCTCAGCTGAACCACACCCTTGAAGGTTTCAACGTTGATTTCCGTCGATCTCAGTGTCGGCTCGTTAAAGATGCTGGCTTTGACTTTGGTGGTGATGGCTGCATCGTCGATGTATTCGCCCGTACCTTCTTTGGTTGGAGTCGAAGCGCAACCTGCAACGGCGAACAGGGAAGCGACGAACAGGCCGGTAGCGATAGATTTAGTGAATTTCATGGTTTTTTCCTTAGGAGTGGTCAATCAATGTGCTCACAACGAGCTTCTTATACCAATCTGTTACTGCGCGCCGGATGGCGTTCAGTAGCCAAACTGGGTTTTTGCAGCCTTGATACAGTCATCCTTGGCTGCGCCGGCTAATGCATCGCATTTTTCTGTCGCGACCTTGTACTCGGCTTTTCTCTTTGCTTCACGCGCATCACTGCGCGCTTCGATGACTTTCTTGTCTGCCTTGGCGTCGGCCAGCGCAGCGACCTTGGTGGACTTGGCCAGCTTGACGCAGACATCCTTGTCGTTGCCCGTCAGCGCATTGCAGCGGGCCAGGTCGACGTCATGGTTGGCATCGGCAATCTTGATGCGCGCCTTGGTATAGGCACGCAAAGTGTTCGTGTATTGCGCCTGAGCAACTGCTTCATCATAGGTGCGCACAGCCTTCGCTTCGGCGATGCAGACATCCTTCGGGTTAGCCGTGATTTTTTCGCATTGCGCATGCGCCAGCTTGTAATTGAGGCCAGCCTGTTCGTTGGCCGCCTTGTAGGCTGCTTTCGCTTCCGGCGTGGCGGCCAATGCCTGGCCGCCCCAGACGGCGCACGCCAGGCTGACGACGATGGCGGTGAAGAGTTTGTTCTGGTTCATCTATTTCTCCCTGGTGGTGACAAGCATGTCTGCTTGGCATGACTACCGTTTTACGTGGATAGTCGCCGCTCTTCTGTACGCTGCCGTACACAAGCAATTTATTTTGAAAGCGGGAGGCAGACAGGGAGAAATAACAAAGTTTTGAAACAGGGTTTTGACACCAGGTCTGGCAGCATCGCACACGCCAAAAATACGATTTCGACACGAAATAAGTGCGTGCGGCAGCGTACAGACCTGGGACAGGGGCGTGACTAAGATGAGTACCACACCCTCACCTCGTCAGGAGAATAAAATGAAAAACTATGCCACATTGGCTGCACTGATGCTCGCCGCCACCGCCGTATTGAGCGGTTGTGCCACCGGTCCTTCAGCATCACAACAATATTACCCGGCCAATCAGCCTGAGTCCGCCATATACGGCACCGTCGACTCCATCCAGATCGTCCAAGGTAGCGCTCAAAGCAGCGGCGCCGGGGCCGTGGTCGGCGGTATCGCCGGCGCCCTGCTGGGCAACACCATCGGCTCGGGCGGCGGACGCACGGCCGCCACCGTCGCAGGTGCCGTTGCCGGCGGCGTCGTGGGCAACCAGGTAGAAGGCCGCAGGCAGCAAGCGCAGGCTTACCAAATCAGCGTACGCCTCGACAACGGCGAATACCGCACCGTGGTGCAGGACACGGCCAATGACTTGCGTCCGGGCAACCGCGTGCGCGTCGTTGACGGCCGCGTCTATCGCTATTAATTTTCGGCGCAGTTTGCCAGCAGGCATCCTGCCATCCCACATGCGTTGTACGATAACAAGGAGTTGCCATGGGCACCATCATTCTGATCATCTTGATCCTGGCCCTGATCGGCGTCCTGCCTACTTGGCCGCATAGCCGCAATTGGGGTTATGGCCCTAGCGGCATCGCCGGCCTGGTCGTCGTGATACTGATACTGCTATTACTGACGGGCAGGTTGTAAAAAAGACGCTGCGGCACCTTTTGTCACTTCAGAGGGTCACCGCAGCATTTTTCTGGACGGTAGTTCTCAGCTTGCCCACCAGCGTCATTTTTCAGTATCTTGGCGCACAAAGTCACGCCTGAATAGCGCCGCTTAATTCATATTTTCCCAAGAAAATATTTCGTCAATTGGCTTAGGCTTGCCAACGTGATACCCCTGCGCGCAATCGACACCGAGATCTTTCAACAGCATCAAAATATCGGCACTTTCAACAAACTCGGCGATGGTTATTTTTCCGGTCAGGTGCGCAATCTCATTGATACTGCGCACCATCGCGCAATCAACGGCGTCGTTTGCCATGTCTTTTACAAACTGTCCGTCGATCTTCAGATAATCGAACGACAGATGTTTCAGGTAAGCCATTGAAGACATACCACTACCAAAATCATCGAGAGAAATTCGCGCGCCGCGTTGATGCAGCATAGCGATAAATTCAGTAGCGATGTCCAAGTTCCCAATAGCAGCAGTTTCAGTGATTTCAAAGGAAATTTTGTGTGCAGGTATTTTTTCGCGATCGAGTGCGTCCATTAAAAACTGGTAAAAGTCTTTATCTCCGATAGATTTTCCTGATAAATTGATCGCGATTACCTTTACTTTATCAAGCCTGTCAGCATGCAACTTCATCCATTCAAAAACATGACTAACAACCCAGCGGTCGACTTGCGGTGCCAATCCAAAGCGCTCAGCGGAAGGGATGAAAACACCGGGCAGCACCAAGGTTCCATCCATCTCACGCAGGCGCAATAAAATCTCAAAATGCAATCCTGATTCAGCATGCTCGCCGAGTTGCATGATCGGTTGCGCAAAAAGTTCAAAGCGATTTTCATCAATTGCTTGCTGCAGACGGGCTGCCCATTGCATTTGATCTCGTTGCTCTATGATGATTCTATCTGCATCCACATACAGGTGCACACGCCCACGACCTTCATCTTTTGCAGCAAAGCATGCGCCGTCGGCGGCTTGCTGTGCTGCCTGCGCATTAGCCCATCTACCATCTAAGGGCACCACCCCGATACTGGCACCAATACGAAAAAAATTACTACTGTGCTGAAAACGGATTCGCGCCACCTTCTCACAAATCTGTTGCGAGATACGGTGCGCCGCGTTCAAATCGCAGCCTTCAAGCAACAGCGCAAATTCATCGCCACCCAAGCGTGCCACCAAATCCTTGGCACGCACGGATTTTAGCAGCAAGGCTGAAACCTCTTTCAACAAAGCATCTCCGGCGGCATGCCCACAACTGTCATTGACGATCTTAAACTGATCCAGATCGATGCAACATAGGGCATGCGAAACGCCTGTAGCAATCGAAGACTCATACATTTCAAGCAGTACCCGATCAAATTGCGCACGGTTAGCAAGCCCGGTCAAATGATCAAGACTCGCTCGGCGCTCCACCTCCTGCCTCAGTATCCTTTGGCCAGTCACATCACGAAAAACCATCACGACACCGATAATGACATCACCCGCCGTAAAAATCGGCGCAGCAGAATCTTCAACTGCATATTCACTACCGTCTTTACTGATCAATACGGTGTCGTTCGTCAAGCCAACGATCGCACGCTCATCCAGACAATGCGCAATGGGATTCTTTACAATTTCTCGCGTAAATTGATTAACGATATTAAACACCATTGTCACCGGCAGACCTATGGCGTCAGCCGATGCCCAGCCAGTCAACTTCTCTGCACTAGGATTGAGGTATTCGACTTCTTGGCGATCATTGGTGACAATGACTGCATCGCCAATAGAACTTAAAGTGACACGTGTACGTTCAAATTCATTCGACAGTGCCAGTTCTAAGGCTTTTTTTTCCGTAATGTCATTGATGTAACCATGCCAAAGTGTACTGCCATCGACGCGCGACTCCGGGGTTGCACTACCTTGTAGCCAGCGGATGCCGCGCTTAGGCAAAATTACCCGATACTCTTGATGCCAGACAGTGAGATTTTTAGCAGAATCAGTAATGCCTTGATTAATCGCTTCAATATCATCGGGGTGAAGCCGATTGAAGGCCGGACTGGCATCTTTTTGTAATTGTAAAGGGTTTAACTCATACACATTGCGTACGCCCTCACTGGCGTAGGGAAAGCAGGAGCTACCATCGGCACGCAGCAGGAATTGGTAAATCGTACCGGGTACTTGTTCAGTTGCTTTTTTTACGCGAAACAATTCTTCTTCAAGGCGCTTACGTTCATTCATGCGAACGACGACACATTCGGTAACGACGTTACCATCAATATTGCGTTGTACAGCGTTAAAAATGACGGGAATATTTTTCCCATCAGCGCCAGCGAGAATTATTGCGATTTCTTCCACTCGCCCTTGAAGATGCAGCAACGCCATCACCTGCATGTGAAACATTAAACGCTCTGCCGATGTCAATAACGCATTCAAACTTTTATTATTTAACTCATCCAACGAAAAACCAAGCATCGTCGCCAACGTTTGATTTGCAGCGACAATTTTCAGATTGCTGTCAAATACAAATAAGCCACAAGGTGCTTCCTGAAAATTAAACCTTGAAATGTCCATATATTTAAATGACGCTACGGCTGACTGGAAAGGAAATTTTCCATCAACGCGATTGTCTCTTCCGGATGACTCATATGCGGGCAATGTCCGGTGGCTTGCATTTTTTGAAAATTACTATTTTGCAAATGTTGATGCAGATATTCACCAACGGCAAGTGGCGCAACAGCATCGTCCTGACATTGAAGGAGCAAACACGGCTTGGCGAAATCGCTCAGGTCAAGGCGATTATCAGCCAAGAAGGTGGCTTCTGCAAAACGCCTTGCAATCGGCGGATCCATTGCACAAAAACTCGCTTCCAGCTCTTGCGCCAAATCCGGCTGATCAGGGTTTTTTGCGACGACTCCCGCCAGGTAGCTTGCCCAACCGGGTTGATTGCGGGAGATCATATCGAGCAAGCCTTCAATATCCTCACGCTCAAAACCACCTATGTAATCGGGGGCATCATTCAAATAACGTGCTGATGGACAAATCATCACCAATTTTGAAATCCGCTCGGGAATTTCACGTGCGGCCAACAAGCAAATCATGCTGCTGACAGAGTGCCCAACCAAAATGGCATCGTGAAGATCAAGCGCTTCACAGATATCGATGACATCTTGGGCATATCCTGCCAGATTTGCATACCTTTCTGTATCATAAGCGTCCAGATCAGACATGCCCGCACCGACATAGTCAAATAGTACAACCTTATAGTCTTTCTCAAAGGATGGGCTGACCTTACGCCACATTGCCTGATCACAACCATAGCCATGCGCAAAAACGATCGTTTGAGATCCAGCACCACTTACTCTGACATTATTTCTTTTTATAATATTCATAACAACTCTATTTCTTCAAGAAACAAACTAAAATCAATAAACTTAATCTTTTAAGCTTATCTATTGCGGTGCTTGCAAAACACCAGAAGCGTATCAAATCAAGTGCTGCACAAGCTACACGGCCGGCTGCCTTGTGATATCTTTATCAGCCTCCTACCATCTGGACGCAACTCGCCTTCGGACGAAACATGACGATATAGTGTTTGCCGGGTAACGCCAAGCTCTTCACAAAGAACGCTTATTTTGGTTTCGGGATTGCCCATGGATGCCAATGCAAGACGCAGCTTGGCTGGGGTCATCTTGAAGGAGCGCCCTCGACTACGCCGTCCCCGGCCAGCACCTTCAATCCGACTCCCCGCGCTGTCAGCTCATGCACAGTGTTGATCAAATGGCGCAAATCCCGGCCTAGCCTGTCGCGCTTCCAAACTGCCAGCGTATCGCCTTCGCGCAGCGCTTTGAGACAGGCTGTCAAGCCGGGCCAATCTTCCCGTTTCCCCGATGCCTGATCTTCGTAGAAATACTTTGGATCAACGCCAGCGAGCTCTAGCGCATCTCGCTGCAAGTGCCTGGCCTTCGACGCGTCGGCCTTCGATACCCGCACATATCGAATTAACACGATTTTATCTGTCAGTTGATATGGTAGCTTGTGTGGCAGTCTCCACTAGTGATTGAAGGTCGTCAACAATAGTTAATTAACTGGTCATTTAATTTAAGACACGTAATCGGCTCTGCCGAGACATAATGTAACAGAAATTCGGGCGCAATTACTCTTTAGAAAACATGCTCCTCAAGCTGCCTTGGGCGGCCCTGTCACGCCGTCTGTACGAAGCCAGATCGACCCGGCGCGCCAAAGCGTCATCGACCAAGGGTTTCGGTGACGCTTTGGTGCTCACGGGCGGCGTACGCGTCAGAAGAGTGGTGCAATCGTCTTCTTGAAATGACAACAACGATTTGTCATAGAATAAAACGTATAATCGATATAGTTAAAAAAGCGAATTGGCTGTAAGCGGGTATCAAAAGACAAGGGCTCGCAAGCCAGGCACTTGCAGCGAGATGCGCTGGCGTTGGCCGGTGTCGAGCCAGAAATTGATCAACTCATGACAGTAGTCGCATACTGCTGTTGCTTGCAAGCCCTCCATACAGCCAGCCACTTTGCCCACCGATGGAGGTAACGCAATGTTTCGACTTTTGTATATCAGCCGTGCCGCCCCCACCATATCGGATGAACAAGTGCAGGACATCTTGCAGTGCTCGCGCCGAAACAATCCGAACACCGGTATCACTGGTATCCTCGTCCACGGTGGCGGACTGTTCATGCAAGTTTTAGAAGGGCCGGAACAGGAAGTGTTGCGGAAATATGTAAAGATTCTGGATGACCCGAGACACAGCGCTGCAGAAATTCTTTACATTTCTCCAGCGAACAATCGGATCTTTCAGAAGTGGTCGATGGGCGGTATCGAGAGCGATCCCTTGCAATTTCAATATATTTCCAAATTGCACGCCCGCCGCCTGGAAGTCGTCGACGCAAATACGTTTACGGAGACGATGCGCGAGTTTGCGCAGCGCTTAAGAGAAGCGAAATAGGGTAGGCGCAGCAAACCCTGAACGGCGAGGTAACCAAGAAGTGCAAGCGTACTGTTAGCGCCGATCGAAGGGCCCACCACGGCATTGCTAGTTTCAACGCTTGCGGCGCAGCCAGCTGGCGGCAACGGCGGCCACGGACACGAGGACCAGTGCCGGCTTGACCAGCTTCTTGCGTCCAATAAACGATAGCACCGTCAGCACATAGGGCATGGCGCCTTGCAGGCGCATGCCGCCCGGCGCCAGCAGGGACTCGACACGTTGGCCGGCAAAGCCGACCGCCGTCTCGACCACGCCCTGTAGCAGCGATTCGGGACGCAAGGAGTAGCCCACGTTGGCGCGCGCATGTACGATACCCACGCGGTACATTTCCCCCTGGGCAATCAGCAGGCGCTTGCGGGCGGCTTGCGCCGCCAGTTTGTCGTTTTCCGACATGAATTCTCCTAGTAGAACTGACTGGACATGGCTAGCAACGCGCCGACACAGGTCCGGCGCGTTCCCGCCAGCAGCTTACATCAGCATGTCGCGGTCGGCCTTCAATTCCGCCATGGTGGCGGGCATCGACAACTTTCCTTGACGCAGCATGGTGCGCGCATACACAAGCAGCGCCATGGCCAGCAGTAGAAATACGACTGTCATGATCGCCAGGATCTTCCAGCCCAAGCTATCCCAGGCCAAGAAAACCACCAGCACGCTGCCGTAAGCGATGGCAAACAAGCCCGCCATGATCGCCAGCGCAAAAACGACCACCAGCTGCAGCATGTGATTGCGCACTTCCGACAGCTCGATGCTGGCCAGTTCCAGACGCGACAACATCAGTCCGACGGCGTTTTTGGCCAGGCCGGCGACCGAGCCGATCAATCCCGGCCCCTGGTGAGACGAAGCAGACTTGTCCATATCGCTCCTGAGAGTGGATTACTTGCGGCCCAGGATGAAGCCAACCAGCACGCCGACGCCTGCGGCGACGGCCACCGTACGCCATGGGTTTTCCTTGACATAACCGTCTGCCTGGGAGGCCAGTTGCTTGGTTGCAACGATGGCCGATGCTTGCGCTTCGTGCGCCTTGACCAGGGCGGCATCCAGAGTTTTCATGCCTTTGACACGAACTTCATCGGCTTTTTCGCCGGTCAGGGCGGCAGCGGCGCTGAACAGGGCTTGCGCATCCTTGACCAGGGTTTTGACATCGTTATTGACGGTGGTGATATTGTTTTCCAACATGGTTTAGCTCCTTAGCTATGGATGAATGTCGTTACTATACCTACTTTACTCAAAAACACTATTCCATTAGATCGCGCATATCATCGGCGTGCTCTTCCTCGACAGCCATGATTTTGATCAACAAATGACGTGTCGTGGGGTCTGTATCGCCAATTTTTACGATCATCTGGCGATACGACTCGATCGCCACCCGTTCGGCGATCAGATTGGCACGCACCATGCTTTGCACGTCTTCGGAGTCATCATACTCGGCATGACTGCGTGCAAGCAATGTTGCAGGATTAAAATCTGGCTTGCCATTCAGTTGCACGATGCGTTCGGCCAGCCAGTCGGCGTGCTCCTGCTCCTGCTGCGCATGCTCGAGAAACTCGGCCTTGATGCTGCCATTGTCGCGCCCGCTCACGGTGTAGTAATGGCGTTTATAGCGCGCGATACACACCAGTTCGGTGGCCAGCGCACCATTGAGCAGGGTGATCAACTCCTGGCGGTCGCCCTGATAGCCGGCCGTCACGGCGCCATCATCGAGGTTTTTTGCGGCAGCGCGGATGGCGGCCGTGTCGATGCCAGCTGGAATGTCAACAGATGTTAGGGTCATGATGTTTCCTTTCAAGTCTTGCATGGGTATCCACCGGCCAAGATGCGGCCGGTGCTGCCTTCTAACGAATTACACACCGGACAACACCGTAGCGAGCGGCAGTCAATTGTGGCCGAGAAACAGAGCTGTGCTATCGCACAGTGAGCGTCGGAGGCCGCAAGTGGCGACGCGCAGCAGGTTTGGTGTGGTGTTTTAGCGGCGCGCGGGAATGGCCGTGTTATCTTCCGACAAGACGATTTCCACCCGGCGATTCAGCTGGCGGTTCGCCGCGCTGTCGTTGCCAGCGGCCGGATAGGCAGCGCCATAGCCTTTCGTGGCGATGCGGTCACGGCTGATGCCTTGTTCCAGCAGCGCATTGCGCACCGATTCGGCGCGACGCTGCGACAAGTCCAGATTGTGCGCGGAGCCGCCAGTGCTATCCGTAAAGCCTTCGATCAGCACCGTGCGCTGCGGGTTGTTTTTCAGCACGTCGGCCAGCTTGCGCGCCGTCGTCGCGCCATTGTCCGTCAAGTTCGCCTTGTCGGTGCCAAACAGCACGTCGCCCAGGGTAATGACCATGCCGCGTTCGGTTTTCTTGGCGGCCAGGTCGGCCAGCTGCACCTCCAGCGCGGCAGCGCGGGCGGTAGCATCACGGGCCGATGCTTCAGCCGATTGTGCCTGGGCCTTGGCCACCTGCGCATCGGCCTGTGCCGCCTGCGCGCGCGCCGTGGCCTGGTCGGCCTGCTGCGTGCGCGCATCGAGGCGTAACTGGTCGCGCTGCTTGCCGGCGTTGGCGATATCGGCTTCAGCCGCTTTCTGCTTGGCTACCTCTTGCGCTGTTGCAATTTTTTGCTTGGCCAGGTAAGCCAGCTTGTCGACTTTTTCGCTGTCGTCCTGGCGCGTGGCGGCGGCATTCGCCGCTTCCAGCGCAGCGCTCGCTTCGCGCATTTCGCGTGGCGCGTAGGTCGACACCATCGGGTTCGATTGCGCCGCCATGTAGTCGCCGCGCGTCTGGTCAAGCAGGCTGGTGGCGGTTGGTGCGGAGCTGCAGGCGGCAACAAAAGCGGCCATGGCCAGCAGGCCGGGAATCGTGGTGTACGTAGCTTTTTTCATGATGGGGTCCTAGTTATTGTTGTTAGTTATTGTTTTGGAGCTTGCTCGTTGGCACGCTCAAGCTCTTCGCGCATGACGCGGATGTTCTCGTTGATTTCATCGGCGGCGCTGCTGGCCTTGGCGGAGTTGGCCTTGCTTTGCGCCAGCTTGGCATCGGCTTGCGCCTGGTCGGCCAGGTCGCGCGCCATCTTGTAGTCGCGGTCTTTCAAGGCTTGGTTGGCCATGCGCATTTTTTCGCGGGCAGATCGCATTTCATCGGGCGCCAGGTCGGCGGCACCGGCGCTGGCGGCGTTATCGACGGCGGCACGCGATACGGCGACATCGGCCGTGGCAGGCGTTTTCAAGCTCGAGCAGCCCGTCATCAGGACCACGGCGGTGGCGCAAGCAGCCAAGGCGGTCAGTGGGAACATCTTGAAATTTTGATTTGTCATTTTTTTCTCCTGGACAATGTTGATCGATAGCTTGTTGATAGCTTATTGGCAGCTTATTGGCAGCTTACATACGCCGATACCTCTGACATCAGCAACGGCGTTGGATGTATGACGTTATAGGCTCAGACTCCCCGCAGATCCGTTCGGTGCCGCACATAGAGTAAGAAATCGACAATACTTGCGTGGACAACGTGCGCCAGCGCACGTGCAGGCCAAAAAAACCTGAAACGCACGCCGCTTGGTAGCGATTCCTGTAGCATCGTGCTCCAGTCCAGAAAGAATCGCCTGCACCCCTATGCCACGTTTTACTACTCTCTCGCGCCGTCAGAAAATCACCGTTGCCAGCGCCGCCGTACTCGTCACCCTGAGCGTCACGGCCATCGTCGTCATGCTCAATATGGACTGGAATCGCGCCAAGCCCTGGCTTGATGCGCGCGCCAGCGAAGCGCTGGGCCGGCCGTTTGCCATTGTGGGCGACTTGTCGCTAACGTGGCAGCAAGCACCGACTGCGGGGCAACAAAGCTGGCGAACCTACCTGCCATGGCCGCATTTGCAAGCAAAGGACGTGCGCCTGGGCAACCCGCGCGGCATGACAGGAACGGATGAGCAGGCGCAGCTGGCCAGCGTGCGCCAGATAACATTTTCCCTCAATCCCCTGGCCTTGCTGGACAAAAAAATCCATATCCAGCAATTGCGCTTGGACACGCCGCGGGTGCATTTGCTGCGCAACAAGCATGGCCAGAACAACTGGACTTTCGACCAGCAGGAACGGCCATCGCCGTGGCAGCTGGAATTGCAAAGCGTGGTCTTCAGCAAGGGCACGGTATTACTCGACGATGATGTCACGCACACGGCGATGCGCGCCGACGTCGACACCATCGCGCACGACAAGCGCTACGGCATCGCCTGGACGCTGTCGGGCAACTACGGCGGGGCAAGCATCGAGGGCGGCGGCAAGGCGGGCGGCGTGCTGTCGCTGCAGCAGCAAGGCACGCCCTTCCCCATCGAGGCCGACATACGCGTCGGCGCCAGCAGCGTGGCTATCGAAGGCACCCTGACGCGCCCGGCCGACTTGGCCGCGCTCGACGTGCGCCTGAAAATCGCTGGACCCAGCATGGCGCGCCTGTATCCGCTGACGGGCCTGCTGCTGCCGGAAACGCCGCACTTCAGCACAGAAGGCCATTTGACAGGCACCCTGGCGCCCAACGGCGGCGAATGGGTGTACGAGCAGTTCCGCGGCAAAGTCGGTTCCAGCGATGTCGAAGGCAAACTGCGCTTTTCAGCCAGTACGCCGCGCAAGCGCCTGACGGGCGAAGTGCACTCGCGCCTGCTGCAATTTTCCGACCTGGGCCCGCTGGTGGGCGCCGACTCCAGCGCCAGCAAGAAAGAACGGGGCGTGCCGTCGACGCAGCCGGCAGGGCGCGTGCTGCCGGTGGAAACGTTCAAGAGCGAGCGCTGGAGCAGCCTGGACGCCGATGTGCGCTACACGGCCGATAAAATCACGCGCGACGCAGAGTTACCAATCAGCAAGCTCGACACGCATGTGGTGCTGAGCAATGGCGTGCTGTCTTTGACGCCGCTCAATTTCAATCTGGCGGGCGGCACTCTGAGCGCGCAGATCAAGCTCGACGGCAGCGGCAAGGCCCTCACCGACGGCATCGTGGCCGAACTCAAGGCCAGCGCCCGCCATCTGCACATCGAGCAACTGTTTCCCCGCCTGCAGGCCCTGCAGGCGAGCGTGGGCGAAATCAATGGCGACGTGTCGCTGTCGGCCACGGGCAATTCCGTCGCCAGCCTGCTAGGCAATTCGAACGGCGAAGTACGCGCGCTGATCAACCGGGGCAGCATCAGCAAGCTGCTGCTGGAAGAAATGGGCTTGAATATCGGCAGTATCGTGCTCACCAAGCTGGTCGGCGATAAGCAAGTCAAGCTGAACTGCATGGTCGCCGATTTCGCCGTCGACAAGGGATTGATGCGCACGCGCCAATTTCTGGTCGACACGGACGATGCCGTGTTGCATGTCGACGGCACGGTGAGCCTGGCCAATGAGCGGCTCGATCTGACCCTGCGGCCGGACAGCAAGGGCTTGCGCATCTTTTCGCTGCGCTCGCCCCTGTATGTGCAAGGCACATTCAGCAAGCCCGAGGTGAGCGTCGACAAGGGCGTGCTAGCCCTGCGCGCCGGCGGCGCCCTGGCGCTGGCCGTGGTAGCGCCCGTGGCTGCCCTGCTGCCGCTGGTCAACACCGGCCCCGCGACCGGCCCTGCAGAAGACAACGAATGCGCCGCCCTGCTGGCGCAGGCACGCGTCAAGCCGGCGGCGCCGAAAGCGGACAAGACTGGGCGCAAGAGCCGCTGATGAGTACGGCAACCGGCGGCGATTACAATTGTTACACCCCTATGTGCGTTATCGAACAGACCCTGCCTAGTCAGGATCCTATTCTGTGACCATGCCTGCAACACGTGGCGAGACGAAATACCACCGACCCCTACCAAGCCGGCGTCACGAGGTCCGAATTCATAGGAGAACTATCATGCAAATCATTAAAAAAATCGCCGCCACCACATCCGTTGCCGCTCTGCTGCTGAGCTTGACTGCTTGCGCCAACATGTCCGGCCAGGATAAAAACACGGCCATCGGCGCTGGTATCGGCGCTGTCGCCGGCTCCGTGCTGACGGGCGGCAGCGCCGTCGGCGCCGTTGGCGGCGCCGCCGTCGGCGGCGTCATCGGCAATCAGGTCAAGCCGAAGTAAGCGCTGCATAACATCGCATAACGTCGCATGACGTTGCACAAGAAAGCGAGGTAGGCACCCAGGTGTCCGCCCCGCCCTCTTGCGTCCCTTGTCCGTTGTCCGGAGTCCATTGACGACATTAAAAAGTTATCATGAGGAAAATCAGACGAAGACATTCGCCATGCCGATGGCGCCGCTATCCTTGACCAGCGCGTAGCAGCGGCAGGAGACCGCTTCCAGGCCTGCGGAATCGAGGATTTCGATATTGCCGCGGCTGTAGGTGATCAGTTTTTGCTGTTGCAGGGCGCTCGCTGCCTTGGTCACGCCGACCCGCCGCACGCCCAGAGTATGGGCAAGAAATTCATGCGTCAGGTGAAATTTTTCCGACTGCAGGCGATCGCGCGTAATTAGCAGCGAACGTGCCAGTCGCGCCTCAAGCACGTGAAAGCGGCTGCACACGGCAATCTGGATAGCTTGTGCCAACAGGGTGTCCGTGTAGCGGTACAGCAGGCGCTGCAGCGAATCGAGCTGTGCAAACTCGGCGCAGAACTCGGCCCGCCCGATGCAGCTGGCCGTGCCGGACCGTTGCACCACGGCACGCACTTGCGCCAAGTCATGTCCCAACGCAACGGCAGCTCCCAGCACGCCTTCTCGGCCGACGGAGCCCACTTCCAGGGTCATTCGCCCTTCCGCCACGGCCAGCAGCGAGATCAGGCAGTCGCTGGGGAAATAGATATGGCCGATAGGCTGGCCCGGTTCGTACAGCACCTCGCCCACCTCGACCGTGACGGTATCGAACAGCGCCGTCAGGTGCCGCAAGTCAGGCTCGGGCAGGCTAGCGAGCAAGCGGTTGCCAGCGTCAGGCTTGCCGGCAAGCGTACCCGGGCCGGGTCGGCCTGCGTCGCGGGACAGGATCATGCTGGCGTTCGTTGGTGGCATTGCTTTTCCTTGGTGTCGTTACAACTCGACATGATGTTTACTTAGCCTACGGTGCGGTACCGTCCCTGTATGTACGGTGACGCACGGAAGCGCGGCACGCGGCACAGCACACTGGCAGCATGCGAGCACAACACGCACTACCCATTCCGTTATTCAAACAAACCAAGGAAATCTCCATGTCCACTACCAAATCGCTCCACCCTTTGGTGCTTGCCGCCGCCGTCGCCGTCCTGCTGTTTTGCGGCGTGGGCACGGCGGCCCTGATGGGCTGGCTGCCCTCGTCCCAGGGCGGTGCCCAGACACTGGCGGCCAGCACCTCGGCCGAACAACTGGCAAGCTTGCAAGAGAACCGGCCGCCACAGTCCGTACCCGAGCCACAGCCGCAACAACAAGCGCAGCAGCCAGCACAGCAAGCTCAGCAACCTCAGCAACCTCAGCAGCAATATGCGACAGCCCCGGCGCCGCAGGTGTGTAGCAATTGCGGCGTGATCGAAGCTATCCACGAAGTCAATACGCGCGCCGAAGGCAGCGGCGTAGGCGCCGCGGGCGGCGCCGTCGTGGGCGGCTTGCTGGGCAACCAGGTAGGCGGCGGCCACGGCAAACAGCTGGCCACCGTGCTGGGCGCCGTTGGCGGTGCCGTAGCCGGCAACCAGATCGAAGGCAGCGTGCGCGCCACGCGCAGCTACAACATCGTCGTACGTCTCGATAACGGCAAGACGCGCACCGTGCATCAGAGCGCCGCGCCGAATTGGCGCCAGGGCGACCGCGTGCGTGTCGTCAACGGCGGCTTGCGCGCCATGGGCTAGGCGCGGCGAGGCAAGGCGAGGCACATCGCCCCCCGCCCGGCCTGTTCTGGCGTTTTCTTTTTAGCAATGTTCGTTGACACACAGATGAGCTTGCCACCGTGCTGGATGATGCACCCAGGAAAGCTCAATCAATGTCTTGAAGGAGATGCAATGGAAAACCAGACGGCTAGCGGCAACACAAGCAACACAATCTGGCTCGGCTTTATCGGCGCCGGCATCCTCGCTACCGCGCTGGGCTTCTGCGCGCTGGACCTGGCGCCATTGCAAGCGAGCTCGTCCGTGTTCGGCGTCATGCTGCTGCTGACAGGCGGCATGCTCAGTTGCCTGGCGGGCGCCGTCGGCATGGCCGGCATGCTGACCTGGATACCGGGCATGGCCGATGAACACGCCGACCGGCCCCGATAGTTGATCCTTGTGTACGACAGCGTACAGAAGGCTAGGGAAACAAAGTAGACACTCAGTCATGGCATCGGCGTTCAGCGACACAGTCGCCGCGCAATGACAAAAACCGATGACAGCGCCAGATGCCAGCGCCGCACAAGACCAAGGCCAAGGCAGTCGCCGTCATCCACACATTACTCTCGGAGGACATATCATGCTGTATACAATCGCCGTCGTACTCATTATTCTTTGGCTGCTGGGCCTGGTAACTTCCTATACCATTGGCGGCTTCATCCACATTCTGCTGGTGGTGGCCGTCATCATGGTCCTGTTGCGCCTGATCAGCGGGCGCGGCTTATAGCCCAGATCGTTAGCACAGGATGACAGGGCGGCGCACGTGCAAACGGGCGCCGCCTTTTTGCCGCCTCTTGTGTACAGTGCGCGCGCTGGCACGCAGCGGCATTTTGCAGTAACGTGTGCAGGTAATCGCTGGGTATGTCCCCATCACAAAACAAGGAAAAATCCATGAAAACATACAAAAACGGCGCTGGCGCTAAATCTCTGATCGGCATGCTGGTCCTCGCGCTGGCCGCCACGGGCTGCGCGGACATGTCCTCGACACAACGTGGTACGGCCACGGGCGCTGGCATCGGCGCGGGTCTGGGTGCCTTGATCGGCGGCACTACCGGCGGTGGCAGCGGCGGCCGCACGGCCGGTGGTGCCCTGCTCGGTGCTGCAGCGGGCGCCGTGGTCGGCAATATCTGGTCGAACCGCATGGAAAACCAGAAGCGCGCGATGGAACAAGCGACACAGGGCACTGGTGTACAAGTGACGCAGACGGCCGATAACCGCCTGAAAATGGAAATCCCAAGCGATATTTCCTTCGACACCAACCGCGCCGACATCAAGGGCAACTTCCGCCCCATTCTCGACCGCTTTGCCGCCACCCTGAATGAAAACCGCAACACCACGGTCAGCATCGTCGGCCACACGGACAGCACCGGCAGCGCTTCCATCAACGAACCGCTGTCGGTGGAACGCGCGGCCCACACGCGCGACTACCTGTCCATGCGCGGCGTGTCGCCAACGCGCATCGTCACGGAAGGCCGCGGCGCCCGCGAGCCGATCGCCTCGAATGCGGATGCCTCGGGACGCGCGCGCAATCGCCGCGTGGAAATCTACGTTGCAGAGTTAGCGCCACGCTAAGTGGACATGCATCTATAAAAAAACCCGCTGGCAAGGTCTTTGCCAGCGGGGTTTTTTGCAGCTGAAACAGCTTATTTCGACGTCGTTGCCTTGGCGCCGCTTGCGCCCTCTTTCGCCAGCTTGGCGAAATCGCCCGCCGTGACGATCGAAATGGCCGCCGGCTTCAGGTAATCGCGCAAGACCTGATTGACTTGTGCCAAGGTCAATGCTGCCACCTTCGCTTCCAGGTCCTTGTCGTACGCCATGGTCCGGCCTTGCGCCAGGTAATCGGCCAGGCCGCGCGCCAGGCCGCTGTCTTGCGTACGGCCCACTTCTTCCGATTGCAACCAGCCCTTTTTCGCTTCGACCAGTTCCGCTTCCGAGAACCCGTCGGCCAGCACCTTGGCGATTTCCTCGCGCAGGGCAGCTTCCACCTTGGCCGTGTTTTGCGGCGCGCTGATGGCATACGCCATCCAGAAACCGGCCGGCTCGCGCGATGGCACGGTCACTTGCGAACCGACGCCGTACGACAGGCCTTCCTTCTGGCGGATGCGGTCGGCCAGGCGGCTGCGCAACGCACCGCCACCGAGCATGTGATTGGCGATCACCAGCGCCGGATAGGCCGCTGCATCATCCTTGAGCGCAATCGGCTGAATGGCGAACAGCACGCTGTTGGCCTTGTCCGGCGTTTCCAGCGTGACTTTCTCGCCACTGACGGGCTTGACGGCATCAAGAATGCGCACATACGGCTGCTGCGCCTTCCAGCTGCCGTACAGGCTGGCCACTTGCGCCTTCAGCGCGGCCGGGTCGAAGTCGCCCACGGCGGCAAAGGTGGCGTTCGACGCGCCGTAGTAGGCGCCATGGAAGGCTTTCACATCGGCAACACTGATGGCTTTCCACTGTGCCAGCTCAACCGGCAAGGTAGCCACGTGGCGCACATGGCCTTCCGGCGTGGCGTCGAGCAAGCGGCGAAAAGCGTTCACTGCCTGCGGCTGCGGCTCAGGCAATTCCTGCTCGGCGCGGCCCACGCGCTCGCGCTGCAATTCCAGGAACTGCGTCTCGCTCAGGGCCGGCTTTTGCAGCACTTGCGCCAGCAGATCCATGGCGGCCGGCAAGTTCTCGCGCTTGCCCATCAACATGGCGGTGACACCTTCGGCGCCGCCCGAGATGGCCACTTGCGTGCCCAGCTGGTCGAACTTGTCCTTCACTTCCTGGCGCGACAGTTTATCCGTGCCACGCGACAACAGATTGGCCGTGTAGCTGCCCACTTGCGCCTTGCCGCGCAAGCTGTCTTCACTACCGAGCTGCAATTTCAACACGACGCTGACGGTATTGCCCTTGGTTTTCTTCGCCAGCAAAGCGCCCTTCAAGCCGTTTGGCAAAGTGAAGCGCTGCGTGCGCGCCTCGATATTGTCGGGGCTCGGGTCGAACGCCTCACCCTGCGCCACCACGGCACGGCCCGTATAGCCGGCCAGTTGCGGCGCCACGTCGGCGTAGGCCGGCACGACGGTGCGGTCCGGCGCATCGGTGGGGATGAAGCGGCCCAGGGTGCGGTTCGAACTCTTCAGGTATTTCTCGGCTGCCGCCTGCACCTGCGCCGTCGTCAATTTGTCGAGCTGATCGCGCTGCAGGAAGAACAAACGCCAGTCGCCGGCCGCCAAGGACTCCGTCAGGGCGATCGTCATGCGCGCCGTGTTCGAGGTGATCAGTTCGACCTGCTTGTTCAGCTGCTGCTTGACGCGTGCCACTTCCGCATCCGTGATCGGCTGCGATTTCAGCTCTTCCAGCACTTTCAGCATGGCCGCTTGCGCCGCATCAAGGTTGCCATCGACGGGTACCAGTGCGCCGAACAGGTTGTAGCCGGGCTCCAGATTGCTCACGGAGTTGTATTCGATCTTGCTGGCCAGCTTGGTTTCCACCAGCGCCTTGTGCAGGCGGCCGGCCGGGGCGTCCGTCAGCACGTGACCGAGCACCTCGATGGCGACGGCATCGGGATTGCCGGACGGCGCCACGTGATAGCCGGCGCCGACGAACTGCGTACCACCGCTGCGGCGCACCGTGACGGCGCGCTCGCCATCTTGCACCGGTTCGGCCGTGTAAGTCGGCTCGATCACGCGCGTCGGTTTGGCGATCTTGCCGAACAGCTCATTGATCTGCTGCAATACCTTGGCTTCATCGAAGCGGCCTGCCACCATCAGCACGGCATTATCCGGCTGATAATATTTATGATAGAACGCGCGCAAGCGGGGGATGTTCACCTGCTCGATGTCGGAGCGGGCGCCGATGGTCGACTTGCCATAGTTGTGCCAATCGTAGGCGATGGCCTGGATGCGTTCACTGGTTACGCCGATCGGGTCGCTCTCGCCCATCTCGAATTCGTTGCGCACGACCGTCATTTCACCCTTTTGCGTCTTCGGATTCCACAGGTCATTCTGGTCGATGGCGGCGTTGACCATGCGGTCCGCTTCCATGGCCAGCATCTGGCGCAGGTTATCGTCGTTGGCGGGGAAAGTGGCGTAGTAATTGGTGCGGTCATACCAGGTGGTGCCATTGAACTGCGCGCCCGTCGAATTGAGGATCTCGACGGGGGTTTTCGTGCCCTTCTTGACGCCGAAGTTGGCGCTGGGCTTGAACAGCAAATGCTCAAGCAAGTGGGCCATGCCCGTTTCGCCATAGTTTTCATGGCGTGAACCGACCATGTAGACGATGTTGGTGGTCAGGGTCGGCTTGCTGGCGTCGGGGAACAACAGCACGCGCAAGCCATTGGCCAAGCGGTATTCGGTGATGCCTTCGACAGAAGTGACTTTGACGGCGGCGCGCTGGGATGCGGCCTTGGCGGTTTTCTGGGTCGGTGCAGCGTCCACCGCGGTGGCGGCCAGGATGAACGACGGCGAGACGATGCCGGCGGCAAGCAGGAGGGCGGTAATTGGTTTCAAGTCGGAGTCCTAGTAACACTACGATATAAAAAATGCGAAAGATGCGAAAGATGCGCAAACGAAAAATGCGCAAGCGCAAGGCGATACAAACGCAAAAATTGCCACAGGCCCGCGCTGCGTCTTCGCCGCCCAGGGAAATCATTGCAATCTCAATTTACGGCATACTTACCAGTTATGCAAGTGCTGTCATCGGGCTGTTATTTGCCCATGCTATACTCCACAGTTCCAGAACTAACTGCCTGTATATGAGACGAGCTCTCGTCCTGCTCTGCCTTTTTGTTTTCCTCGCCCTACCCCAGGCGTTCGCCAGCATGGCTGACGCCAGCACTTCCCCATTTCAGCATGCAGTCGCGGCAGGCACTACTGCCGTGCCTGCCCTCAATGCCGATTGCCCTGAGAGCGCCGCCCACACGGGCCTGCCCGGCGAGCGCTGCGAGGCCGAAGAATGCGACAACGACCCCATCACGCTATACCCGAGCTCGCACCAAGGCGCGCCGTTTTGCGCCATCATTTGGCAAGCGGGACCGGGCGCACTTGCCGAAGCGGACGCGCGGCAGGCCACCCGGCCGCCACGCGTCCGCCACTGACATCGCAGCACGCATCGCACTCAAGCCGGGGCCATCGGCCGCCGGGCACGCTTTATATTAATTGACTTTACAAGGTTACACACATGGAATGGTTATTTGACCCGACAATCTGGGTCGGCCTGCTGACGCTGGTCGTACTGGAAATCGTACTGGGTATCGACAACCTGATCTTCATCGCCATCCTGGCCGAGAAACTGCCGCCGCACCAGCGCGACAAGGCGCGCGTGCTGGGCCTGAGCCTGGCCCTCGTGATGCGCCTGGGCCTGCTTTCCCTGATTTCCTGGCTAGTCACCCTGACCATGCCATTGTTTTCCCTATGGACCTTCGCCTTTTCGGGACGCGACCTGATCTTGCTCTTCGGCGGTGTATTTCTGCTGTTCAAGGCCACCACCGAGTTGCACGAGCGTCTCGAAGGCGTCACGCATGCCCAGGCGGGGCCGAAAGTCTATGCCGGCTTCGGCCTGGTAGTGGCGCAGATCGTCGTGCTCGATGCTGTCTTTTCACTCGACGCCGTCATCACGGCCGTCGGCATGGTGGACAATCTGTACGTGATGATGGCCGCCGTCATCATTTCCATCGTCGTCATGATGCTCGCTTCAAAAGTGCTGACGCGCTTCGTCAACGCCCACCCCACCGTCGTGGTGCTGTGCCTGAGCTTCTTGCTGATGATCGGCCTGTCGCTGGTGGCCGAAGGCCTGGGCTTCCACATTCCGAAAGGATATTTGTACGCCGCTATCGGTTTCTCGATCGTCATCGAGTTCTTCAATCAGCTGGCGCGCCGCAACTTCCTCAAGCTGCAGTCGAACGCACCGCTGCGCGACCGCACGGCGCAAGCGGTCCTGAGCCTGCTGGGTGGACGCAAGGGCCGCGAAGCCGCTGAAGAGCATGAAGTCAAGGAATTGCCCGACGTCTCCGCCTTCGGCGTGGAAGAGCGCAACATGGTCAGCGGCGTGCTGACCCTGGCCGAACGCTCGATCCGCTCGGTGATGACGCCGCGCGGCGACGTTTCGTGGGTCAACCTGAACGATAGCAGCGAGAAGATGCTGCAACTGCTGCGCGAAACGCCACACAGCATGATTCCTGTCTGCAAGGATGACCTCGATAATGTGATCGGCATCGCGCGCAGCAAGGACCTGATCGAAGATCTGGTATCGCGCGCCAAGATCGACCCGGCCAGCATGCGCGAAGCCATCGTCATGCCGGAAGCGGCCGGCGTGCTCAAAGCCATGGAAACCCTGAAGCGCTCGCGCGGGCAGCTGGTGCTGGTAGTCGACGAGTTCGGCACCGTGCAAGGCGTGCTGACGCCCATCGACATCCTCGAAGCCATCGCCGGCGAATTCCCCGACGAGGACGAGCTACCCGACGTGGAAGTGCTGGCCCCCGGCCACTGGCGCATCGATGGCGCCACCGACCTGCATTACCTGGAGCAAGTGTTCGAGAAGGAAACCCTGGTCAGCGAAGATGGCGAATACAACTCGCTGGCCGGCTTCCTGCTGGCGCATTTTGAAAACATGCCAGCCGTGGGCGAAGTGCTGGAGCTCGATGACTTGCGCTACGAAATCGTCGAAGCCGACGAACGCCGCATCGCCTGCGTGGACGTGCGCCGCATCGAGCCCGATCACAGTTTGTAACACAATGGCAAGCGTGACTGGCTTGCCATGCCGTATGCTGAGGTCTGCCTTTTTTGGAGACGCCAACATGAACCACTGCCTACTACGCCTGAGCTTACTGGCCTGCGCCGCCATCGGCGCGCAAGCCGCTGCCCAGGCCGCCTCGCCCCCCACCGCCATCAAGCCGGGCCTGTGGCAAGTCGACAGCAAGATGGCCTCGCCGGACGCCGCCACCGACAACACCATGTCCATGCTGCTACAGCAACTGGGCAACCTTCCTCCCGATCAACGCAAGCAGCTCGAAAGCATGGCCGCCAGCCGCGGCATGGCCATGCCCACCGTGGGCGCCGACGGCGCCGTGCGCGTGACGGCTTGCGTGACGCCGGAAATGGCGGCGCGCAAGCAGATTCCCACGGGTCAGCCCGGCGATTGCAAGTCGAAGAACAGCGACATCGCGGATGGCATGCAAGTGTCATTTTCCTGCAGCAAGCCGAAATCGAGCGGCGAAGGCCAGGTGCGCTTCCTTGGCGACCAGGCTTTCAGCATGCAACTGGCGGTGACGACGAGCGCGCGCGGCGCGCCGGAACAGGTGAATGTGACAAGTAAGGGCAAATGGCTGGGGGCAACGTGTCCTGCGCCATCGAGCGCTGCCGCTCAGAAACCGTGACGAAAACCCATATTTAAAGCAGCGTCGCCGCGTCCGCTGTCGCTGGCATTACCCACCGTGTAGCGGGCACCGTTCTTGTTGTGGATCTTCGCGTAAGACGCGTAGAAATCGCTGCGTTTTGACAAAGAGTACGTGAGGCCGACGGCCACTTGGCTGGCGTCGCGGTTGGCCAGGTCGCGGTCATCCTTGCGCACATACGAGGCCAGTAGCTTGAAGCGGCCCACGGGCACGGACACGCCCAGCAAGGTGTCGCGGCTGTCCGATGAGGACATCGACAACGCCAGCGAGCTGTAGGCGTTGTTCGGGTCCCAAGGCGAACTGCCATAGCCCTTGTTCACGCCCACGGCGGCAAAGGCGGTGGCCACTTTCAGGTCGATATTGGCCGCGATCAGAGTGTTGCGCGACGACATGTCGATGGCGGGCAAGGTGCCGGAGGCGAGAATGAAATTGCTTTTGCGCTGGTGCGACACGCTGACATTCACGGCGCCGGCCGAGTAGCCTAGCGTGGCGCCATAGGCGCGGTTGTTGGCGCTGCTGTAAGGCGACTCGCCGAAGCTATAGATGGCGCTGGCGGACACGCCGCGCAAGGCGGGTGTCACGTATTTGACGGTATTGTCGTAGCGTTTCACGCTGTAGCCAGCCAGGTTGCTTGCGCTGCCGGCCATGCCGCCCTTGAACGGGTCGGCCACGTCGGTGAGGGCAAGGTATTGCGGGTTGTATTGACGGCCCAGTGTCAGCGCGCCCAGGCGGCTGTCGAGGCCCACATAAGCTTGGCGACCGAACAAGCGCCCGTCTTCCGACTGGCCCGTGTCGTTCTGCACGCCCGCTTCCACGGTAAATACGGCGGACAGGTCATTTCCCAAGGCTTCTCTTCCCTGCAGCCCCAGGCGCGAGCCCGATGCGACGCCGCCGGACACCTTGGTGCCGGCGCAATTGGCAACACAGCCGCGTTCGGCAACGATACCGGCGTCGAGCACGCCGTACACGACAACGTTACTCGATGTGGCACTGCCCGCGCCATCGGCAGCCTGCGCCGCCGCTGCCCCCATCGCTGTCACAGCAAGCGCGAAATACAAGATTTTCATGATTAATATCTCGGTGACGTGGGTGAAAATTCCCGGTATTGATCAGGACATGCGCTGTATGTCTGATCTGAGTGTTACCTTATCCTCGCTTTTTGTCCAGCCCTCCGTGCGTTGTGCAACAGAAACTTCAGCTTAGCGTCCAGAAATGCGTCGTGCACTGACAACACGCAAGCGTGAGCATCATTACGGTATTTGCGGCAAAATGGCGTGGAAAGTAGGCCCTGCCTTAATGCAACGTTCGGTAGCGAACGTTGCATGATTTGACGCAGGCGGTACACTACCGGTTTTACCGACAGCGGCTCGCCCGTTTTTTCTGCATGCTAGCTATCCTCGAACGCATAGCCCCCAACTCCAGCAATATCGACTTGCTGGTGGAATTATTCAACTCACTGCGTCCCAAGCGCCCCCACGACAGCGCTACCGCGATCGCCAATGTGCGCACCCTGCGCCAGCTTCTCAAAGGTAACCCCGCACAGGCGCGCGCCCTGCATGAATACGTGCTGCGCGTACTGGCTGCACGCCGCCACGCCAGCCTGTACTCGGACATCGGCGTGCTGTCGAACAGCGGTTTTTTCACCGAATTGAAACGCCGCATCGCCTACCGCATGCTGCCACCCGCCTTGGGCGACGAGTACCTGAACGACGCGCTCGACCAGGTGCTATACCTGAAGACCGATTATGTGTGGATCAGCAACGTGCCCGCTGCGGACTGGCTGGAACTGTTCGACGTGCTCACCGCCGACACTATCGAACTGGCCGTCGGCGATGGCAACATCATGCTGCCGGGCATGCTCGACGCTATCCGCACCCTGTCCTACCGCGTCTGCGCCATGGGCCTGGAACCGGAACTGACACGTTTTCATAACGAAATCGAAGTCTTCCAGTCGCCGTTCATGGTGCAAAACACGGAAGTGAACGCCTACCTGGACGCCTACACGAAGCTGTTGCATGGCAATATCGAGCACATCGAGGACGCGCGCCACCTGCTGGTGATGCTGGACCAGTGCGACGCCGTCATCGCCAAGATCCGCAAGAAGGCGCTATACCAGGGTACCAGCATTGCCCTCACGTATTTACTGGTGGCGCTGGCGCAAAGCATCGACCGCCTGCGCAAATTGCTGTTCCTGGTCGACACGAGTGGCGAGCTGCCCAGCTCGGCCAACGTCGATATCGCCGCCATCACGGTGGACGCCACACAAGACTTGCTGCATCCGCAGCCCGTCAGCCGCCGCCGCGCAGGCGCCGTCGCGCTGGCGCTGGAACTGATACGCGCGCACAACCACAAGTACAAGGTCAGCGATCTGTTTTCCGACAATATCAACTTGCTGGCGCGCAATGTGACGGAAAACGCCAGCCGCACGGGCGAACACTACATCGCGGAAAGCCGGCGCGAGATGGGGGCCATGTTCCTGTCCTCGGCGGGCGCGGGCATCATCATCGGCTTCATGGCCCTGTTCAAGATCCTGATGTCGTATTTGCGCTCGGCGCCGCTGGTGGAAGCGTTCATGTTCAGCATGAATTACTCGATCGGCTTCATGTTCATCCACTTGCTGCACTTCACGGTGGCGACCAAGCAGCCGGCCATGACGGCCTCCCGCATCGCCGCCGGCCTGCACAGCAAGGATGGCAGGAATATCGACCTCGACAGCATGGCTGAACTGATCAACAAGGTCTTCCGCACACAAAACATGGCCGTGCTGGGCAACCTGGCCACGGCCATTCCTACAGCCTGGTTGATCGCGCTGGGCTACAAGGCGATCACGGGCCACCACCTGGTGTCGCCGGAAAAAGCCATGCATCTGCTGCACGATATCGACCCCATCGGCAGCCCCGCCATCTTCTACGCCATGATTGCCGGCGTGTGCCTGTTCGTCGCTGGCCTGATTTCGGGCTACTATGACAATCAGGCGCTGTACACGCGCTGGGCGCAGCGCATCGCGCAATTGCGCAGCCTGGGCCGCGTGATCGGCCAGCATCGCTTGCAGCGACTGGGCCTATACCTGGAAAACAACCTGGGCGGCCTGATGGGTAATTTCTATTTCGGCATCCTGCTGGGCTCCATCGGCACGCTGGGCTTTTTGATCGGCTTGCCGATCGATATACGCCACATCACTTTCTCGGCCGCCAACTTTGCGACCGCGCTGGTGGGACTGGACCATAACATGAGCTGGCAACTGGCCGTCAAGTCGCTATCGGGCATCTTCGCCATCGGCACGGCCAACCTGCTGGTCAGCTTTGGTTTGGCGCTGTGGGTAGCGCTGCGTTCGCGCCAGGTGCACTTCAAGCATGGCATGCAATTGTTGAAAATTCTGGGCAAGCGCTTCCTGCGCTCGCCCATCGTCTTCTTCTTCGGCTCGAAAAATCCGCCGCCACTGGCACTGGCCGATGACTCGGCTAACCTCCATCCCACGACCAAGGCTCAAAAATGATCGCCAGGCGCATGCAACCCTGCCTCACCGCCTTACTGCTGTGCTGGACCCTGGCTGCATGCGCCTCGCTGCCCAATGTTAAAAACCTCAACACCACCCTGGAACCTGTCGCCAGGCCCAAGGTGATCACGGGCAAGGGCGCCGTGCTCAATGTCAACAGCCGCGCCGCCCTGCTCAACAAGCGCTGGGCCAAGTCCGGCATGGACTTGAAGACCCAGGCCGCACTGGAAGAGGCGGCCACGGGCGTGCCTTTAATCAAGGGCAACAAGGTGACCCTGCTATTTGATGGCCCGCAAACCATGGCCGCCATGTTCCAGGCCATCAGCGGCGCGAAAAACAGCATCAACCTGGAAACGTACATTTTCGACCAGGACCCGCTGGGCCTGAAATTTGCCGACATGCTCATCGAAAAACAGCAGGCGGGCGTAACGGTCAACGTCATCTACGACAGCGTGGGCACGCTGGGTGTGCCGCAAGCTTTCTTCGAGCGCATGCGCGCGGCCGGCGTGCACCTGGTGGCATTCAACCCCGTCAATCCGGCCAAGCTCAAGGGCGACGAATGGAAGATCAACAACCGCGACCACCGCAAGGTGCTGATCGTCGACGGCAAGACGGCGTTTACGGGCGGCATCAATATCAGCGATACCTATGCCAAGAGCTCGCTGTTCCGCTCGACATCGAAACCCACAGACAAGAAGGACGTAGGCTGGCGCGATACGCATGTCAAGGTGGAAGGCCCGGCCGTGGCCGCCTTTCAATGGCTGTTCATCCGCACCTGGGCCCAGCAAGACCAGTCCGATTTGCCGCACGCCGATTATTTCCCGATCCTGGCGGAAGTGGGCGACAAGTTGGTGCGCGTGGTGGCCAGCGAGCCCGATGGCGGCTTTGAAATCTACAAAGCCTATATTTTAGCCATCCAGGTAGCAAAAAAGTCTATTCACATCACCTCTGCCTATTTCGTGCCCGACCAGCAGACAGTCGATGCCCTGGTGGCAGCGGCCAAACGCGGCGTCGATGTCACCGTGGTACTTCCTGGCGTGTCCGACAGCGGCCTGGTGTTTCATGCAGGACACGCGCTGTACGACCAACTGCTGGCCGGCGGCATCCGCATTTTTCATTTGAAACTCGCCGTGCTGCACGCCAAGACGGCCGTCATCGATGGCGCCTGGTCGACCGTGGGCTCGACCAATATCGACATGCGCAGCTTTCTGCATAACAGTGAACTGAACCTGATCGTGCTGGGCGACAGCTTCGGCCGTGAAATGGAAAACGCCTTCCAGGAAGACTTGCGCGACTCGGAAGAGATGACCAAGGCGAAATGGGATACGCGGCCCGTCTCGGACCGCATCAAGGAATGGGCGGCGCGTTTCATGAACTACTGGCTATAAGGCACAGAAGTGTGCCCCGGCAGGTCGGCGCAGGTCGGCGTAGGTCGGCTTAGCGCAGCGTAAGCCGACACCATCACCAAAACCACCACCACCGCCACCGCCAACAATAGCGTCGGATTACGCGCCGCTTCGCCCCGCTAATCCGACCTACAGCGGGCGCAAGCTGGCCCACACGCCGTCGGCGCGTTCGAACGCTTCCGTGCTGACCTTTTCAAAATCGCTACTGTCTTCACTCCAACTGTAGCGCTCGACGCGGATACAGCTGTCTTCGATACGAATGACATTGAACGAGTTCGACTCGCCCCTGCCCCGCGTGGACGTGGCCGTACCGGCCTGCACCATCAGGGCAGCGTAGCCATCGATCTTGTAGCGCGCCGACGTGTCGCCCGCATGGCTGGCGTGCAAATGGCCAGCTAGCAATAAATCCACGCCACATTCGGAAAACATTTGCAGCGCCAGCGGCGCGCGGTCCACCAGCTTTTCCTTGTCAAAATGCTCGGGCAAGTCGAATGGATGATGCGTGACGATGATGCGCGTCAAGCCGGGCGGCAAACGCCCCAGGCGTTGGCGCAGGACATCGATCTGCTGGTGGCTGATGCGCCCATCCTTGAAGGTCAGGGAACGGGCCGTGTTGATGCCCAGCACGGCAATTTCCGCATCCACGTATTCGGGCGACAAATCGGGCGTCACATGGCGCCGGTATTGCACCAGCGGCGTCAAAAAGCGCGAAAATACGTTATACAGGGGTACGTCATGGTTACCCGGCACCACGATCTGCGGCCCCGGCAAGCTATCGAGAAAGGCGCGCGCCTGCTGGAACTGGACGCTGCGGGCGCGCTGCGTGAGGTCACCCGAGACCACCACCACATCGGGCTCCAGGCGCTCGACTAAGGCGCGCAGCGGCGCCAGCAAGGCCGCATCGACCCTGCCAAAATGCAAATCGGATAAATGCACGAGTGTGCGCATGGTCTTAATCCGACGCCAGTGACGCGGCAGGCACCAGCACGGCCAGCGCAGCCGGACGGATACGATAATACAGCGGCGTATTCATGATGCTCACTTCGCCATCGGTGGCTACGCGCAGGCGCCGGTGTCGCGTGGCAATTTCCAGGTCATTGACCGTCAGCATATCGAAATCCTTGGCTTGCGACAATTTGCCGAACAGCGCGTGCAAGGCCAGCTTCAGCAAGCCCAGGCGGCCTGGTCGCTGCGCCACGTACAGGCTCAGTTGACCGCCATCGAGCCGCTCGCGCTCGCCGATATTCAAGCCTTGCATCAGGTATTCATTATTGCCAATGAACACAAACGGCGTGCGCCGGGCATGCACGGCGTCCTTGAGTTTCAATTGCACGCTGAGGAAAGGATAGCGGCGCAGCGCAGCGACCAGGGCCCAGCTGAAGGCCAGCCACTTGCCCCGGCCCAGCCGACGCTGCTGCTTTTCACGGTCGCGCACGATATCGGGATACAGGCCCAGGCTGGAGTTGTTCAGGAAAATGCGGCCATTCACTTCGCCCACGTCGACTTGCTGCAGCACGCCCTGCGCCACATTGGCGATGGCCGCGTCTAGCGCCAAGGGAATGTTCAAATCCTTGGCAAAATGGTTCAAGGTACCCAAGGGCAAGACGCCAAACGGCGTGCCGCTGCCCACGACGACAGAGGCGACGGCATTGATGGTGCCGTCGCCGCCACCGGCGACGACGATGGGCGCGCCATCGCGCAGGGCCTGCTCGGCCGTGGCGATCATCTCGGACCCGCTTTGCGCCAGGGTGATGGCGGCGTCGAGGCCGACGGCCTGGAACTGTGCTTCGAGCTGCTGCGCCCAGTCGGGCGCATAGCCGCAGCCGGCGGCGCCGTTGATAATGACGACAATTTTACTCAGGATCATTCCCCTTATTTGGATAGACGGATATGTCGGCGGCGGCGCAGGGTCGACACACCGGCAATACAGATGGCCAGCCAGCCATAACTTTCCGCCATGGCCGCCAGCACGTCGCTCAAGTAATGCGCGCCCAGGTAGATGCGGCTGAAACCCACGAGCGCCGCCATCAGGAAGGCGCCCAGCGCGATGGCGATGCGCTTGCCCCAGGCGCCTGGCGCCGTCTGGCAAATCAGGTAGGCGGCCAGCAAGCCGTACAGGGCCGTCGAGGTAGCCGTATGACCACTGGGGAAGCTGTAGGTGCTCAAGGCCGTCTGCAAGATGGGCTCGTCAAAACTGGGCCGCGCGCGGACAAAAATATACTTTAGCAGCACGTTCAAAAACATGACGCCCGGCATGGTGATGAGCAGAGTAAACAACCAGTAGGTGGCGCCCTTGCGGTGCAGATACCAGCCCAGCAAGGTGGCCAGGGTGATGGCGCCGATCACGCCATGCATGTGCGTAATGAGCAGCAGGCAACGGGTGACCCACGGCACGGCATGCTGGTTGAACCACTGCGCCACCTGCAAGTCGATCACCGTGATCTGGGCCATCCCCATGACGGCTTCGGCGATCTCGTGGAAGACCACGATGGCCACCAGCATCAAGGCCACGCCCACCGTCATGTGCAGGCCCAGTTCACCCTCGGGCGATAGGCGCGCTTCGACAAAGCGGCGCAGTTTCGTGCTCCAGCCCGCGCTCATGGGCATATCATTCTTCTCTTGCAAACTGCTCTCCCTTTCCTGTTGATGGTGCTGGTCAAAAAAACCACACCGGCAAAAAAATACTGTTTATTCATACAGTAACTGTGTTTTTATACAGTAGTTATGCTATTCTGATGACTCGTTCAACACATCTCCCTCAAAGGAATTGTCATGGCAACATTGAATAGCGGTTTTGGCTCACGCTTCGGCCTGGAATACGCCCCAAGCTCTTTCCTCGTCCGCATGGGCAAACGCGAAATCCTCGTCTGCCGCGACTTCCGCAAGCGCTACTACACCGTCAATCCCTTGATCGAGTGCGGTACGGGCATCGAGCCGGGCTATGTTGAAGTGCTGCTGATGCGCCGTTGGTTGCTTATCTTATCCAAGGCGCATTAAATACGCCGTAAAAATCTGCTGCGCGGCGCGATTTGCGGCCTGCGATGCTCGCTGTACTTCAGTACAACTACGCTTCTTGAGCACGACTCGCTGCCGCTCGCCACGATTTTTCTCGGCGTATTCCCGGGCTTTCGACGACCTTGCTTGAAAGCCTGGCCCGGCCATGCCGGAAGCGCGCCAGTAGCGGCCAGCGGCAACGCTGGCCGCCCCCTCATTACTGTGTGCGTTCCGGTGCGGCCGGGCTGGCAGGTGTTGCAGCATAAAAAATATTTGCCTCATACCAAACCCACCTCCCACCTCCCACCTCCCAACTTATAGCAGCCCCAGTTCCAGCGGTTTCACGCCGGCAAACACGTAATCGAGTTGCGCCGGCGTCAAGCCGAACGTGCGGCGCAGCAAGCCACCCAGCACGGCGCGGTATTCATTGAGCACCGGCATGTCGCGGTTCTGGAACAGCGTCGCCTGCGAAATCGCCACTTGCTCGCCTGCCACCTGCTTGCCCTTGACCGCGCCGCCCAGCACCCAAAACACGCTGCCATGACCATGGTCCGTGCCGCGGTTGCCGTTTTCGCGCAAGGTGCGGCCAAATTCACTCAGTACCACCACCACGGTATTGCGCCACTCGCTGCCCATTTCCTGCGAAAACGCGGCCAGGCCACGTCCCAGTTCATCGAAGCGCCCCGCCAGGTAACCGTTGGCCCCGCCCTGCCCCACATGCGTATCCCAGCCGCCCACGTCGACGAAGCCGATATTGTATTTGTCCTTCATCAAGCGGGCGATGCGCTGCGCCTCCAGTGCAAAGCCGCCGGTACTGATGGCGTTGCGGTTGGCCGCCTGCATTTCTCCCGTCAATTCCTTCCTCACATCGTCGCGCACGGCAAAGCCCGCGCTGACCGCTTGCTGCAAGGGCATACCCTTGTACATGGCGGCGATCAGCTCGCTTTGACGCGCATCAATGCCCGACTTGCCCACCGAACGCAACCCCATGTTCGGCACTTGCGCGCGGCCCTCGAAGATCAGCGGCAGTTGCTCGGTGAAGGAAAACGCGTGATGGCCCTGATCGCTGTTGAGGCTTTGCGCCAGCCGGTTCAAAAAGCCCGAGCGCACATCGCGGCGTGCGCCGATCTCCTGCCCCAGTTCGATGCTGTCCTGCGTCTCGAAATGGCTGCGCGTCAAATCCGTCGTGCCGGCAAACGCAATGAAAGCCGCCTCGCCGGCGTTGAACATCGGGTAGATCGTCTCGCGCAAGGCCGGATGCAGCGCCCAGTCAGCATTCAATGCCAGAGCGCCGTTGTCCGCACCGGGTTTCGCAATGGCGATATTGGGTCGTGATGCATAGTAAAAATCGCTGCCGAGCGGCACCAGCAGGTTGTTGGCGTCATAGCCGCCGCGCAAAAAGACCAACAACAGTCTGGCATGCGTGGCGGGCGCGGCCAGCAAGCTGCCTGCATGCGACAACAGGGGTGCGGCAGCCAGGGCTTTCAACAGATCACGACGGTGCATGGCGATTCCTTCAGTGTCAACTTAGCGGTGCATCATTTCGGGCGAGGACAATAGGAAAATATTCCATTCCTGCGGCGAAGCGGCCTGCTCCAGGGCTTGGCGCGTGGCCAGGCTCAAGGTCGGCTGCAACGACTGGTAAAACAAGGCGCTGGCCAACTGCGGAAACGCGGCCTTTTCCTGCGGCTGCGGTCCCTCCGTCTTGAACAGGCCGGCGCTGCCCGCGCCGATGGTGCGGGCGATATCGAAGCGCGTCGTCATCTGCCCAGGGCTGGCCCACGACGCATCGTTCAAGGGGTAACCGTCCGGCGTCTGGCGTCCGTACAGCGGCTGGCCCATGCGCGCGAGCCAGTTCAGCATGGGGCCGGCGTTGAGGATGGGCTTATCGTCATAGCTGAGGCGCACGGCCGACACCACGTAGTGCATGGGGTCCTTGAATTTCTTGCCCAGCGATAGCCGGAACTCCGGGCTGCTGAACATGGTCTGCAGCACGTCGGCGATCATGCCATCGCTTTTCTGGAAGGTGGCCGCCATGCGCACTAGCAGCGCTTCGGGCGGATGGTCGCCAACGAAATACTGGGCCAGCTTGCCGCTGATGAAACGCGCGGTGGCGGGACTGCGGCTGAGGCGATCCAGCGCTTCATCGAGCTCAGCCAACCCTCTGCCCTTCAGCGTTTGCCCAAGGAATTGCTTATCGCCGTAATCATGGCGATTCGGATTAAATTCGAACAAGCCCCGGCGCACATACTGTGATTGCAGCGCCGGCTTCACCTTTGGCGTGTCCGCTCCCAGGTTGACGCCCACGCCCGTCAGGATGCGCGCCAGCTCCTGCACGTCAGCCTGGCTGTAGCCGCCGTTGACGCCCAGGGTGTGCAATTCCATCAGCTCGCGCGCATAGTTTTCATTGATGCGCTTGACGGCATTGGCTTCATTGTCCAGATAGCGCAGCATGGCCGGATGGTGGGCGGTAGCGCCCAGCAAGTCTCGAAATTTCCCCAAGGCATGCGGCGCGATGGCGTTCGCCTCGTAATCGCCCACCATGGCGCGCAAGTTGTGCTTACCCTGGTGCACGCTGAAGTGATTGAGCCAGAACCAGCTCAACTGCTGCTGCAACTGATTGGTCGAATACACGTCCAGCAGCAAGGAACGCGTGGCCGCCTCGCGCGCCAGGCGATTGAGTTCCTGCTGATAATCTTTTTGCGCCTGCTGCTTTGCCATGTCGTCCATGCCACCGGCCGACTCCTTGCGCTTTTGCTCCATAGAAATCACCAATTGATCCAGCGGCACCTGACTGATAGTCATGGCGTCGATCTGCGCAGCGATGGCCGCTGGCAAGGCTGCCTTTCGTGGATGCAACTGCGCCTGCAGGTAAGCGTTCCAGCCTTGCGCCTGCACCTGGCGCACGCTGCCCGCATTGACGCCCCAACTGACCCTTTGCAGCATGGCGATGTCCTGCGCGGGACTGGTCTGTACGCGATGCTCGGCCTGCAAGGCAGGCTCGGCAGTACCACAGCCGGCCAGCAACAGCAGGGACATCAAGGTCGTCGGCAACAGTCGGCTGGGGCGCATGGCTATCCTTGGGGCAGTTTTTAGGGCGGTGGCATGCACACTAGCTGAGGGTACGCTCAGCTTGAGCTGCACATGATTACCATTTGCAACGATTTGTAATCACCGACGTCATGTTGATCATTGCGCACACTTATCGCGCAGGAAATCGCGCAATTGCAGCACCAGCGGCGTCACTTGCGCCCGGTGCATGCATACCAGTTGCAAGGGCGCGGCCTCACCCGCGACCTCGGGCAGCAGCACGTGCAGGCGGCCGGCGGCGACGTCGCCAGCCACATCGAGCCGCGATTTATAAGCGATGCCCAGGCCCGCCACGGCCCAACGGCGCACCAGGTCGGCATCATCGGCGCTGCGGTTGCCACTCACTTGCACGCTCACTTGCTCGCGCTGAGGCAGGCGGTAAAAGGTCCAGCGGTCGTGCATGCCATCTTCCAGTGCAAAGCGTAGGCAATTGCGCTGCGACAATTCTTCCAGCGCCAGCAGAGGGCCATGCGCGCGCAGGTAATCGGGCGAGGCCACCAGCACTCTGTCGTTGGCGGGCGCGATCGGCATGGCGACCATGCCCGAATCGTCCTGCTGCCCGTAACGCAGGGCAATATCGACTTGCTGGCGCACCATGTCGGCCACCCGGTCGCTGACGCTGAACTGGTATTGCAGCTTCGGGTGGCGCGACTGGAACTCGTCCAGCCAGCCCAGCATCAGGTTACGGCCCAAGTCGGAAGGCATGGCAATTTTCAAAGTTCCGCCGAAACTGTCCTTGCCGGCCAGCAGTGCATCGTGGCCTGCGCGCAGCAGGCGCAGCGCTTCGCGCGCAGGCTCGATGTATTGCGTGCCTTCCGCCGTCAAGCTCAGCGAACGCGTCGTGCGCGCCAGCAGGCGCAAGCCCAGCTCGGCTTCCAGGCGCTTGACGGCGGCGCTGGCCAGCGCGGGCGAAATGCCGAGCTCGCGCGCGGCCGCCGACAGGCTGCCCCGGTCGGCCGTGCACACAAACACCTGCAAGTCATCGAGTCGCAGCAATTTTCAGTATTCCTTTGAAAGTGTTTCGGCACGCGCCCTCTTTTTCCTGGACGCGAAAGTCACCATCATACGTCATCGCCACCCCACTCTTGACCCAGGATTAGCATGAAAGCCATCGCCTACCACCACAGCCTGCCCATCACGGATGCGCACGCCCTGCTCGACATCGAACTGCCCACGCCCGCCGCCACGGGGCGCGACCTGCTCGTCGCCGTGAAGGCCATCTCCGTCAATCCCGTCGATACCAAGATACGCAAGAACCGCGCGCCAAAAGAAGACCAGCCCGAAGTGCTGGGCTGGGACGCGGCCGGCGTCGTCACCGCCGTCGGCCCCGACGTCACCCTGTTCCAGGTGGGCGATAAAGTCTGGTACGCGGGCGCCATCAACCGCCCCGGCAGCAACAGCGAGTTCCAGCTGGTGGACGAACGCATTGTCGGCCACATGCCGGCCAGCCTCGATTTCGCTGCGGCCGCCGCCCTGCCCCTCACCAGCATTACGGCCTGGGAATTGCTGTTCGAGCGCCTGCAACTGAGTCGCGACAAAAATCTTACGGGCAAGTCCCTGCTGGTGATCGGCGCGGCCGGCGGCGTTGGCTCCGTGCTGGTGCAGCTGGCGCGGCAATTGACAGGCGTCACCATCATCGGCACGGCCTCGCGCGCGGAAACGGCCGACTGGGTCAAGCAACTGGGCGCCCACCATGTGATCGACCACAGCTTGCCACTGGCGGGGGAAATGACGCGCCTGGGCTTGCCGCCTGTCGACTACGTGATCAGCCTGAACCAGACCGACAAGCATTTCGACCAAATCGTGGAATTGATCGCCCCGCAAGGCAAGTTCGCCCTGATCGACGACCCCGAGCACATCGACGTGCGCAAATTCAAGGGCAAGAGCGTATCGCTGCACTGGGAGCTGATGTTTACCCGTTCGCTGTTCCAGACGGAAGATATGCTCGAGCAACACGTATTGCTCGATGAAATGGCACAGCTGGTGGACGCCGGCGTCATCAAGACCACCATGAGCGAGCGCTTTGGCACGATCAATGCAGACAATTTGAAACGCGCGCATGCGCTGCTGGAGAGCAATACGGCGAAGGGCAAGATTGTGCTCGAAGGCTTTTAAACTCAGCTAATCAAAATGGCCCGGAAGTCATTCACGTTGGTCAAGGTCGGGCCAGTGATCACACTGTCTCCCAGCGCCTGAAAGAAACCGTGGCCATCGTTGTTGTCCAGGCTATCGCGTGGCTTGATGCCCAGCGCCCAGGCGCGCTGCACGGTGTCCGGCGCCAGCCACGCCCCGGCGATATCTTCCTGGCCGTCGACGCCATCGGTATCGCCGGCCAGCGCATGGATGCCCGGCGCACCGTCGAGCGCGATGCCCAGCGCCAGCAAAAATTCCACATTGCGCCCACCCCGGCCATGGCCGCGTATCGTCACCGTCGTTTCGCCGCCCGACAGCAGCACGCACGGGGCGGCAAACGGCTGGCCCCGCACGGCCGTTTGCAGTGCAATGCCGGCCATGACTTTGCCTACCTCCCGCGCTTCGCCCTCCAGGCTGTCGCCTAATATATACGGCGTGACGCCAGCTGCGCGTGCCACGCTAGCGGCCGCTTCGAGCGCCAGTTGCGGCGTGGCGATCAGGGTCGTATGCGTGCGCGCCAGCCGCGCATCATCGGGTTTCACGGATTCCCCGCGCCCGCTTTCCAACGTTGCTCGTATGCTGTCCGGCAAGTCCATGCCATAGCGGCGCACGATGGCGAGCGCGTCTTCGCACGTGCTGGCGTCGCCCACCGTGGGACCGGAAGCGATATCGCCGAGCTTGTCACCGGGCACGTCGGAAATGGCCAGGGTGATGACTTGCGCCGGATGGCAGGCCGCCGCCAGGCGCCCGCCCTTGATGGCGGACAAATGGCGGCGCACGCAATTGATTTCGCCGATGCTGGCGCCCGAGGCCAGCAATGCACGGTTCAAGGCTTGCTTGTCTGCCAGGCTGATGCCCTCGAGCGGCAAGGCCAGCAGGGACGAGCCGCCCCCCGAAATCAAACACAGCACAGTGTCGTCAGCGTGCAAGTTGGCGACCAGGTCGAGCATGCGCTGCGCGGCCTGCATGCCGGCTGCATCCGGCACGGGATGCGATGCTTCCACGATGTCGATGCGTTCACACGCCACGGCGTAACCATAGCGTGTGACGACCAGCCCAGACAACGGCCCCGGCCAGTGCTGCTCCACGGCTTGCGCCATGGCCGCCGACGCCTTGCCGGCGCCGATGACGATCAAGCGCCCCTTGGGGGCAGGCGGCAGATGGGGCGGCACGCAGTGCGATGGCTGCGCCGCAGCGATGGCGGCGTGGAACATGGCTTGCAGCAAGGCGCGCGGCGCTGGGGTCGTGGTCATCGTGTTTCCTCCGGTATCGGACCCCGATCATAGCAGGGCCGACGCCGCCCGCGCCATCGGTAGCAGCGGTGCCAGCGGTGCCAGCGGGTGCCAAATTACCTGGCAGCTAGAATGGCATCTTGCACACATCATAGGAACAGCATGAGCGACGCCATCGAATGGACCAGTCTTGCCCGCACTTTCGGGCTGTTTACCGTCACGGCCGTGGCTGAACTACTGGGCTGCTATCTGCCCATGCTGTGGCTCAGCAACAAGGGCAGCGCCTGGCTGCTGGTGCCGGCCGCCATCAGCCTCTTGCTCTTCGTCTGGCTGCTGAGCCTGCATCCAGCCGCCAGCGGCAGGGTATATGCCACGTATGGCGCCATCTACATCGCCACGGCGCTGGGATGGCTATGGCTGGTGGACGGCATCACGCCGGCCTGGACGGACATCGCCGGCGTGAGCCTGGCCCTGGCTGGTGCCGCCGTCATTGCCCTGGGACACAAGGCGGCTTGATTTATATCAAGCGCCATGCGCGCGGAAGTTCGTCTCCGCCGACCACACGGCGCTGGCGCGGGCCAGCAAGACCGCTTCGCCATCGGCCAGCCAGTCGTCGGCATCGGCGATCTTCCACATGGCTTGCAGCAGCTTGCGGCGCAAGTCCGGGTCATCGATTTCATCGAGCAGGCTGTCGATCACGCCATTGGCCAGCTGCACGGCGCCATGCACGGTCGAGGTCAGCATGTCATCGCACAAGTCTTGCAGCAGTTGCTGAAAGGCAGCCGGCGCCAGGTCGATATGTTCGAGAATTTTGCTGCGATGCATGGCTTGCAGCTCGGCGCCGGCCAGGTTGCCGTCGACCACCATCATCAAGGCCAAAATACGTCCAGCTGCCTGGGGACTGTTCATTGCATAGGTACGCATGATTTTCTACTTTCTTAGTTGATTAAAAGGCACGCCACCGCCCTGCGGGGCGCGCCGTACTACACTTTATTTCTTGTCGCTGCGGGTGATGAAGACGCTCGCCACGCAGCTCGACACGATCAGCACCGCCACTACCAGCAACGACGCTTCCACCGGCACGTGGTACCACGGCATGATCAGCATCTTGGCGCCGATGAACACCAGCACCATCGCCAGGCCATACTTGAGCATGTGGAAGCGATCCGCCACGTCCACCAGCAGGAAGTACAGAGCGCGCAAGCCCATGATGGCGAACAGGTTCGACGTGAAGACGATGAACGGGTCGGTCGTGATGGCAAAAATCGCCGGGATCGAATCGACCGCAAAGATCAGGTCCGTCACCTCGATCAGGATCAGCACCAGGAACAGCGGCGTGACATAGCGCAAGCCACCTTTTGTCACGAAGAAACGCTCGCCATGGTCGCCGTCGGCGACCCGCAAATGGCGGCGGGCAAAACGCAGCACGGGATTGTTCGCCACGTCTGGCTCCGCATCGGCCGCCACCAGCATGCGCATACCGGTAATCAAGAGGAAGGCGCCAAACAGGTACAACACCCAGCTGAACTCGCTCACCACCCAGGCACCAGCCAATATCATCACGGCACGCATAACAATCGCGCCCAGCACGCCGTAAATCAAGACACGGCGCTGGTACTGCAGCGGCACCTGGAAGGCGCTGAAGATCAGCAGGAAGACGAAGACGTTGTCGACCGACAGGGCTTTCTCGATCAGGTAGCCGGAGAAAAACTCCAGCGCCTTCTGGTTGGCGATCTCGGGTCCGGCCGTGCCGTTCAGATACCACCACAGGCCGCCGTTGAACAGCAGGGCCAGGCTGACCCACACCAGCGACCACGTCGCCGCCTCCTTGACACCCACCTTGTGCGCCTTGTTGCCGCCGAAGACGAACAAGTCCAGCGCCAGCATGAACAGAACGAATACGATGAAGCCGGCCCACATGGGTGCCGTCGCAATGCTTTCCAGGCCGTTCATTGGTAGCCTCCGCAACTGTTTGTCTCTATCCTGATAGCCATGGCTGTCTCCTTGCATGAATGGAGCAATCATCATAGTCCGAATACAAACATCGAACAAATCGAATATAATTTACAAATACATCGTAAATTTCGATGTATTAAATTTCCGGGAAGCCCATGTCTACACTCAACTTCAAGCACTTGCGCTATTTCTGGATGGTCGCCAAGACAGGCAGCATCGCGCGCGCGGCCGAGCAGTTGCACCTGACGCCGCAATCGATCTCCGGGCAGCTCAGCGAGTTTGCCGATACCCTGGGCGTGGAATTGTTCCGCCGCAGCGGGCGCCAGCTGGAATTGACGGACACCGGCAGGCGCATCCTCAGCCATGCCGAATCGATTTTCAGCACCGGCGATGAATTACTGGAAATCGTGCGCGACCAGTCACGCACCGTGACGACAACTTTTCGCGTGGGCTGCGCCGATTCCGTCTCGAAACTGATCGCCTGCCGCCTGGTCGCGCCCGCGCTGGGCCTGGCCGAGCCGCTGCGCATCATTTGCCGCGAAGGACGGCTGGCCAGCCTGCTGGCGGACCTGGCCGTGCACCGGCTGGACCTGATCATGGCAGACCGCCCCATCCCGGCCCATTTGAGCGTGCGCGGTTTTAACCATTTACTCGGTGAAAGCGGCATGACCCTGTTCGGCACGCCCGCCCTGGCCGCCACCCTGACAGGGGGCTTTCCGCACTGTCTGGATGGCGCGCCGCTGCTGCTGCCGGGCGAAGACTTCGCCATTTACGGACGCTTGCTGCAGTGGCTAGGCGACAACCATCTGCACCCGCGCATCGTCGGCGAGTTCGACGACAGCGCCATGATGAACGCCTTCGGCCAGTCCGGCGCCGGCCTGTTCTTTGCACCCACCGTGATCGCACCCCAGGTTTGCGAACAATACGCCGTGGTGGCGCTGGGGCGGGTCGACAGCCTGGTCGAGCAAGTGTATGCGATCACCACGGAGCGGCGCTTGAGCCACCCGGCCACCGTTGCCATCAGCCAGAGCGCGCGGCACGAGCTGTTCGTCTAAGCGCTGACGACAAAAGCACGCGGGGCGGTGCAGCCACACGCTTGCCCGAACATTACAAATTAAACGGAAACGGCTGCATGCCCGCCTGCCTGTCATCGGGGGCGACCACGGCCAGCAAGGCGCTCAAGCCCTGGTTCAAGTGCGCCAGGCTGTCGGGGTCCAACTGGGCCAGCGCACTGGGCAACAAGCCGCGCGCCGGCTGCGGCGCGACGGCGATCACGGCCTGCCCTTCCAGCGTCAGGGTCAGCGTGACTACACGCTGGTCGGGCTGGTCGCGCGCCTTGCGCACATAGGCTTTTTTCACCAGCGCATCGACCAGGTTGCTGGCCGTCGTCTGGTGGATCGACATCTTGCCAGCCAGCTCGCCCATGCGCAGGCCTGGCTGCTCCAGCAATTCCTGCATCGCCCACAATTGCGCGCCCGATACGCCGCATTGCTTCTCGATCTGCGCCGAGTGCCGCTGCGCCGCGCGCATGACGACGCGCATGTTTTGCAAGGCCAAGCCTTGCGCCCTGACCAACGCCGAAACTTCCGCTTCCACCACCATTGCCTCCAATTATAAGATCCGGCTTCGCACCTGCTGGTGGGCCGCAATCGCTGCATGATACCTGCAAAGACAGGCGTGTTCATAGAACAAGCAAGCGCCGGTCGGCAGCTTGCTCCGGATAAGGAACAGCAACGGCTTTACCCGCCGCGCAAGCGATGCTGGAGCCAGCGGGGGCAGGAGCAGGCTGGGGTAGAGGCTCAGCCCGCGCCACCCTTGACGGGCGACAACTGGCTCGCATGCAGCCGTGCATACGCGCCGCCCTGCTGCAGCAAGGCGGCATGGCTACCCGACTCCACCAGGCGCCCGCCCTGCATGACGACGATGCGGTCGGCGCTTTCGATGGTCGACAACCGGTGCGCGATAACGATGGTGGTGCGGTTGCGCATCAGCACTTCCAGCGCCGCCTGCACCTGTCGCTCCGACTCCGTGTCCAGCGCGCTGGTCGCTTCGTCGAGCAAGAGAATCGGCGCATCCTTGTACAGCGCGCGCGCAATGGCCAGGCGCTGGCGTTGCCCGCCCGACAGGCGCGAACCGTTCTGGCCAGCCTGCGTTGCGTAGCCTTGCGGCAACTGCGTGATGAAATCGTGGGCGTAGGCGGCGCGCGCCGACGCTACGATACGGGCCATGTCCGGCGCCGGGTCGCCATACGCGATATTTGCCGCCATGGTGTCGTTGAACAAGATCACATCCTGGCTGACGAGGGCGAACTGGCGCCGCAGGTCCAGCAAGGCGTAGTCGCGCACATCGACGCCGTCGAGCAGGATCTGGCCGCCGCTGACGTCATAGAAGCGCGGCAGTAAACCCAGCAAGGTGGTCTTGCCGCCACCCGAGCCACCCACCAGGGCCACCGTTTCGCCGGCGCGGATGTCGAGCGTGATATCGCGCAAGGCCGTGGGCGCATCGGGATCGTCGCTGTTGTAGCGGAAGTGAACGTTTTGCAAGGACAAATTACCGTGCACCGCCGATGGCGCAATGCTGCCCGGGTCCGGTTCCAGCGGCGTATCGATCAAGCCAAACACGGACTCGGCCGCCGCCAGGCCCCGTTGCAATGGCTCATTGATTTTCGTCAAATTCTTGATCGGCGATTGCATCGCCATCAGCGCGCCCATGAAGGCGACGAAGGCGCCCGGCGTGATGGCACCGCTTTGCGCGCGCAGCATGGCAAAATAAATCACGGACGACAGGGTAATGCCGACGAGCATCATGATGAAGCCGGAATTCATGGCCGAGGTGGCCGCGTGCTTGACGGCCAACTGGCGATTGCGCTTGACGACGTCGACGAAGCGCGCCTGTTCATAATCTTGCCCACCGAAGATTTTCACCACGCGCTGGCCGGCGATGCTTTCATCCAGCACCGACGTCAGCTCGCCCACTGCTTGCTGGGAACTCTTGCTCAGGTGGCGCATGCGGCGTCCCGCCAGGGTCACGACGATGGCCACGATGGGCATCGAGGTCATGCAGAACAGGGCCAGTTTCACGTCGATGCTGAACAATAAAACCAGGTAGCCGATGGTGGCGACGGAATCGCGCACCATCACGTTGAGCACGTTCAAGCCCGCTTGCGACACCTGGCTGGCGTCGAAGGCTACGCGCGACTGCGTCAGGCTGGTGGTGGTGGTATCGAAAAAACGGCTGGGCAGGCGCATGATGGTGGCAAACATCTTTTCACGCAGGTCCGCCTGCACCCGGCTCGATAGCCATACGGAACCATAATCGCCGGAAAAACTGGAGACCATGCGCAGGACGGCCAGGCCCAGGATGGTGGCGGGAATCACCCACAAATCGACTTGTCCTGCGTGTGCCGGCAAGAAACGATCGACCCAGCCCTGCAGCATGCCCATCATGCCGGAGGCGGGCGCGACCTGTGTGCTGGCCGTCGCGCGCATGGCATCGACGACGTTTTGCAACTGTCGGATTAACAATACATCGGTGGCGGACGCCACGCCGACAGCCAGCAAAGTGGCTGCAACGATGGCGCCATAGCGGCGAAACTGGCCGGCCAGGCGAAAAAACAGGAGGCGACTTTGCTGCATGCAGGTGGGAAAAGTGAGGGTAAAGCGTGATTCTAACGCGTGGATTGCTTACCAATGAGAAAATCATTGCCCTGCCGGCACTGATCGCCGGCAGGGGCAGTCCTGCGGAGGCAGGAAATCAGGACTTCGCCACTTTCCACGCTGCATCGCCAGCCTGGCAGACCTTCAGTTTGAGGGTCTGTTCCTGGCCTTTGGCGCTCAAGGCGACCTGCACCTTGCGGCAGGTGCGCGCATCCGTCTTTTCCGTGTCGCTGGCAGTGATCTCGGCAGCGATGCGCACGGAATTGCGCAAGCCTTCATTGCTCCATCGCACAGTTTCGCCATCCTTCTTGTCAGCGAGCACGTCGGTGACGGCTTGCACGAAGACCGGCTTGTCGTTCTTGTTCAGGTAGGTCATCGGTGTATCGGCCAAGAATCCCAGGCCAACGGCGCCTGCAGAAGCGCTACAGACGACGCTGCCGAAGATCAGGGTGGACAGCAATGTGGCGGGACGAATACGCATGAAAAACTCCTTGTAAAGTAATTAGCAGGAACTACCAGGATGGTCCTAGGCCGGCAAACACCGACGCAATACCGATTGCCAGCAATACATCGATGCTCGATACAACCTACATCGCCGACGATAGCGCCGTGGAAAATTGCGCGGCCTGTCCGTTTTGCTGACGTCATCATAGCCTACGCCATCCATTTGCCACAGCATGCCCATGCCCAGCGTGATAACGCGGCAAAAGCCGGCAACCATGACGCCCGCCTCGCAGGCATCGGCGTCTTGGCATGGCGGCGCAAGCTGTCGACTTCCCCGCCAGCGCGCCTGCACTGTTTGCGCCCCCGGCAGAGCGGAACATTGGCAAGCCGAAACGGCTGCCGCATAATGCAGGCATGTTCAAACTGACTTTTCTCGGCACGTCTTCCGGCGTGCCCACGCGCCACCGCAACGTCACGTCGCTGGCCCTGCAAACCACGCACAACCGCGACTGGTGGATGATCGATTGCGGCGAAGCCACGCAGCATCGGCTGCAGCGCCTACCCTTGTCCGTGCACGACCTGGTGGGCATCTGTATCACCCACGTGCATGGCGACCACAGCTACGGCCTGCCGGGCTTGCTGGCCAGCGCCTCCATGACGGGGCGCAAGAAGCCCTTGCTGCTGATCGCCCCGGCCGCCATCAAGGCCTGGATCGACGCGACCCTGCTGCACACGCAGCTATTCCTGACGTATCCGCTGATCCATATCGACGTCGACAGCGCGCAAGTCGTCCATCAGGAAGCGGGCTTGAGCATCGAGCGCCACGCGCTATCGCACCGCGCACCGAGCGTCGGCTATCGCTTCGCGCTGGAAATAAGCCGCTGGAAGCTGGACAAAGCGGCCCTGCAGGCGGCTGGCGCGCCACCGGGCCCCGCCTGGGGATTATTGCAAGCTGGCCAGGATGCGCTGCTCGACGATGGCACGCTCTTGCGCGCCGCTGCTTTTCGCCAGGTGGAAACGCAACGCGCCACGGTGGTGATCGGCGGCGACAACGACACGCCAGCGTTGCTGGCGGACGCCTGCAACGGGGCGCAGTTGCTCGTGCATGAAGCCACTTACACGGAAGCGATGCTGCAGAAGGTCGGCCCCGGTCCCACGCACAGTTCCGTGCAGCGCGTGGCGCAGTTCGCCGAGTCTGTCCGCTTGCCGAACCTGATCCTCACCCACTTCAGCGCCCGCTATCACAATGCGGACGGCATGGCCGAGCTGGCAGCGGAAGCACGCCTGCATTACTCGGGAGAGCTGTTCCTGGCGCGCGATTTCGACAGCTATGAACTCGACGCGGCCGGCGCACTGACCAAGCTGCCAACAAAAACATGACGATACATCGCGCCAGCATCACCTTCCATGCCGCCAATGCGGACGATACCGCCGCCTTCATCGCATTGCGCGGCAAGACGCGGCAAAACGCCGTTTCCAAGGAACGCCTGGCGGAAGTGGGCATCACGGCCGAGTCCTGGGCCCAGATGATGCACTCGGGCAGCCTATCTGGCCAGGTCTGCCACCACGACGGCAAACTGGTCGGCTACTGCTTTGGCGAGCGCGACACGGGCGAAATCATCGTCCTGGCGCTGCTGCCGGAATTCGAAGGCTTGGGCATCGGCAAGAGCATGCTGGAACATATCATGGCGCAACTGCGCGCACACGGCCATGCACGGCTATTTCTTGGCTGCTCCAGCGACCCCGCCTCGCGCTCCTACGGTTTTTACCGCCATTTGGGCTGGACTGCAACGGGTGCCGTCGACAAGTACGGCGATGACGTGCTGGAGTTTCACTTTACAGCCTGAAGGCCTTGGCCAGCAGCGCCAGGGGAAAGCTGTAGCGGCGGCGTCAATCGCTGCGGCGGGCAATTGAGGGGCCGACGATGCTTTGCCATCATAAGAAGGTCATTTCCAAACCGGCCATCCTGACAGCGAAAAAGGTGACGATCCCCAAGGCCAGCAGCAATAGCGTGAACAGTGCGACCACCTTGCCGCTCGCGCTTAGCAGCGCGCGATTCTGCTTTGCCTTGTCCTTATCCTTCTTGCCTTGATCGTAATGCCACTTGATGGCAAAAAACATGCCCGTGCCGAGCACGAGCGCCTTGAACGTCACGAACACTATCGGGGTCCAGTCCATCATTTTGAGTCTTTCCAGGTTATTACTTGACACTATCGACCGTGAGCAGCACTGCCTCAAACGCCGCTTGCGCAGCTTCTGTTACTACCACTCCACCACTCCACCAGGCATCGTGCTCGCCTCTTTCATTATATCTATCGATGCGATCACGATGGCATCGAGCGCAGTGATTTTCCAAATGCAGGTGAAAGGTGCGAAAGCATCAGCGACTGCCATGCAAAGATGGTGTTGCTGCACGCTCTGATGCATACTACTTGAAAACAATTTCCATACATTGAGACAAAATGTCCCAGTTGAAAACCATGCAAGATGACAATTTGCCCATCTGGTTGCCGCGCTTGGCCCGCAACAAGGGGCCACGTTTTTTGCAAATTGCCGATGCATTGCAAGCGGCTGTGGCAGATGGATCGTTGACGCCGGGCGAGCGTCTGCCTACGCAGCGCCAGTTGGCGGCACAGCTGGATGTCGACCTGACGACGATCACGCGCGCCTACGACGAAGCCCGACGCCGCAACTTGCTGGAGGGCCGCGGCGCGCGAGGCACTTATGTGGCGGCGCCGAAAGTCGAATTGACCGCGGTCCTCGACCTGAGCATGAATACCCCGCCGCCACCGGATGGCGTGGACTTCGACGACATGTTGAAGCAAGGCTTGTCGCAAGTATTGATGAGGGCAGACAATGAATTGCTGATGACTTACCACTTGGGCGGCGGAAGCGAGTCCGACCGCAAGGCTGGCGCCGCATGGCTGGCACCAATGTTTGGACCTCTGGATGACGCGCAGCTTGTTGTCTGTCCCGGTGCGCAAGCGGCGATCGCCGCATTGATCCTGGCGCTGACGCAGCCTGGCGATGTCATCCTGGCAGAGCCCACGAGTTATCCCGGCTTGCGTGCGGCAGCGGCGCAATTCGGCCGACACCTCATCGCGGTGCCAGCGGACAAGCACGGGATGGTGCCTGAGATGCTAGAGCAAGCATGCCGCCAGCACAAGCCCGCACTGGTCTACCTCAATCCGACATTACAGAACCCGACTGCCATCACCATGCCGGAACGCCGGCGCAAGGAGCTCGCCAGCATCGCGAAGCGCTGCAAGGTGCGCATCATCGAAGACGATCCCTATTGGCTTCTTGCCGATGCCGCGCCACCGCCTATTGCCACGCTTGCCCCGCAACAGGTGTACTACATCTCCACCCTGTCGAAATGCCTGACGCCCGGCTTGCGCGTCGCCTTCGTGCTGATACGCGACGCGTACGAACGCGAGCGTTTCCTGGTCGCGCTCAGATCATTTGCGCTGATGGTCGCACCCCTGACGGCGGCACTGGCCACCCAGTGGATACTCGACGGTTCGGCTGACAGATTGATGCAAGGCGTGCGTAAGGAGGCGCGCCTGCGCCACCGGATGGCGCGCGACATCCTGGCGGGGCGCTACAGCGGCTTGGGTGACGGCCTGCATGTCTGGCTCGAGTTGCCGGCGTACTGGAACTGCTCACAGCTTGCGCATGCCGCCGCCAGCTCCGGCATCGCAGTCACGCCTGCGCAGGCATTCGCCACTGGCAGCGTATCGGTAAATGCCATTCGGATCTCTTTGGGTTGCATCCGGGACCGCGGACGCTTGCAAGCGGGTCTTCAACGACTGTCGCATCTGCTTGCACAGCGGCCCGAGTCGTTCAGCGCTGCGGTGGTTTAACGGTTCAGGAAACACTGTACTTCGTGCAGCAGTACTGTCCATGCGCTTGCAGATTGCTTGGGTGTGTACTGCCAACGGCGGGCGCCAGGATGGCAAGCCGCCCCTGATTGTTGGCTGAGTTTTTCAGCGAGCAACGCACATCTGGCCAAGCGCGGCGATCGCTTCAAACTCGATCACCGCGGCCCAAGGTGAAGGGCCAAGCCAGGCCGGCTTCAAAGGCCCATGGGTAAGTAATGACCAGCGCCACCGCTACGTGATTGCCAACGGTTACTGATATAAAAGTGCCGTCAAAACGCACTGTTTCCGTATCAAAAGCAGGCACGGAAAAAACAACTTTTCCTACGCGCACTATAACCCGGACAGATGTTTCTCAGCCTTTAAACATCTTCAGCAATGCCACTGCCGGGGACGTTGACCCGATCTTGCGATTTGTTTGAGCCGCATCGAGCACTTCGACAAGTTCATCATATTTGTCGGCTTGCCTGTCGTTCAAGTTAGTCATATTCATATTCCAGCGGGGGAAAGTACGAAAGCTTGCCGGCTCGTTGTACAGTACCCGCGAATTTTTGTGTCGCGGATCGAGTTCGATTTTTTTATACAGCTTATCGAGTGCAGCTATCGGACCTTCCAATACTTGCAAAAACCAACCACCGTTGTAAAACAGACTACCTGTTACATCGATTGGTCCATTATTTGTCTTGGCTTTTTCTTGTATCGAAGAGAGGTCTTCTGGAGACATCTTACGTGTGGCTTGACTTATGTAAATGAGTTGATTAATTGACACTGTAACATCCTATCTTCTGGGACCCTAGGTCGTATTTGACTAGGCCAGCGGACATACTAACCGAGAAAATGATGTGCCGTTTGAAGTGCGGGGAAACGCTCAGCCGGACTAGCGCCCTGGGTAGTAGTGCGGATCGTCGTTGTCCTCAGGCGCGAGGGTCAGTTCCGGCATTCAGACACGGACTGAGGCGGGCGATGCGGTGCAAGCAGGCGCCGTCGAAAAGCAAATTAGGACCACAAACGCGCACCTGCGGCACCGCTGACCAGCTCCGTCTGGGCCTGGCCGACCAGCTGCGCCGCCGCCAGATCACGCTTCGCTGCGCTCAAGCCGCAGGACAGGTCAATGACATTCAGGTCCGAGCTGGCTCAGTCGAAAGGCAAATTAGGAGCGCAAACGCGCGCATGCGGCGAGCCGAGCTGCAGCGCAGCGGCAACAGTTGGCGGATTCGGAGTGGGCTACCGGTAGGCATAGCCCTTCGAATTTCACACGCAGGGCGCAAAGGCGTCTTGCTCGCTTCCTTCAGGCAAAGCGGTTTCTATATTGTTTGACGGAAGCGGTGTAATGCGAATAGTTAAGTTTAATGAGGCTTACACACCCTCCCACAACCACCGTACCTACCCAACTACCTACATGCTTAGTTTCGTGCGATCATATTCCTCGTCGCAGCATGGCCCTGTTCCGGGCCAAAGCTGTGCTTGACGAATTGATCGGCGGTTTGCCACCGAGATCGTCCCACCGGTTACAGCACATCGCATAAACTTCAGTCCATGAGCTCACGCATTCATCCCCAAGCCCGCACCACCCCGAAGATCCGGCAGGAAATCAAGGACTCCGGACTGTCCGACCGCGAAGCCGCCAAGGTCTTCAACATCACCCGTGCCACGGCTGCCAAGTGGCTCAAGCGGGACGATGTGCAAGACCGTTCGCACCGCGCCCATACGCTGCATACGACCCTGAGCGCAACACAGGAGGCCGTCGTGCTGTCACTGCGCCAATCGCTCTATCTTCCGCTTGACGACCTGCTGTACATTACCCGGCAATACATCAATCCCGACGTCTCGCGCTCGGGCATTGCGCGTTTGCTCAAGCGCGAAGGCATGGCCCGCCTGGAAGATGTGATTCCCAAGGCCGAGGGAGAAACGATCTCGGCCAAGAAGACCTTCAAGGACTACGAACCCGGCTTTGTTCACGTCGACATCAAATACTTGCCGCAGATGCCAGACGAAACCTCGCGCCGCTATCTGTTCGTGGCCATCGACCGCGCCACGCGTTGGGTGTTCCTGCATATCTACGGTGACATGACAGACAAAAGCAGCGTCGACTTCCTACGGGGAGCGGGGTCAGTTCCGGCATTCAGACACGGACTGAGGCGGGCGATGCGGTGCAAGCAGGCGCAGCCGAAAAGCAAATTAGGACCACGAACGCGCGCCTTCGGCGCGCGGGGCTGCCGCGCAGCGGCAGCAGTTGGAGGATTCGGGGCGGGCTGGGCCGATAGGCCCAGCCCTTCGAATCTCACACGCAGGGCGCGAAGGCGCCCTGCTCGCTTCCGCCAGGCAATAAAAAACCGCCCGAAGGCGGTTTCTTTATTTCCTGGCGGAAGCGGTGTCCGCATAACTGCTGTGCGTCAACATTCTTCTTTGTGCGCTATGCCCTTGAATTTATTGATATTTTTTAGATGCTAGTGCATACATGTGCGCCTCAATGCGCTAGAATGCGCCTATCTAATGTGGGTAGGAATGGGGGTAGGATATGGCGCGCACGGTCGAAAAGCTCAGCGCATTGGCGGTAAGTAAGGCAAAAACACCTGGGTATCTCGGCGACGGCGCCGGGCTGTACCTGCAAATATCTAAGTCCGGCACAAAGAGCTGGATTTTCCGCTTCACCTTCTCCGGCAAGCAGCGTGAAATGGGACTGGGTGCAGCCCATACGATAGGCTTAGGCGATGCGCGCGTCAAGGCGCGCGAGTGCCGAGCGCTGCTGCTAACTGGCAAAGACCCCCTGGAGGCGCGCAACGCGGAAAAGCTTGCCGATGCGCTTGAGCGCGCAAAGATGATCACGTTTGACCAGTGCGCCGCCGCGTACATTGCAGCACACCGAAGCGGCTGGAAAAATATCAAACACGCAAGCCAATGGGAAAACACACTTGCCACATATGCCGGACCAATCATTGGTGCGCTGCCAGTGGCCGCCGTTGATACCGGGCTGGTGGTCAAGGTGCTGAGCCCCATTTGGCAGGAAAAGACGGAGACGGCCACCAGGTTACGCGGCCGTATCGAGAGCATTCTGGACTGGGCGACCGTCAGCAAGTACCGCGTGGGCGAAAATCCGGCAAGATGGCGCGGCCACCTGGATAACCTGCTGGCAGATCCCGGCAAGCTTGGGAGGGTGAAGCACCACCCTGCCCTGCCGTGGCAGGATGTGGGTGGATTCATGAAAGAGCTTCGCCAGCGCGACGGCATGTCGGCGCGCGCCGTGGAATTCGCGATCCTGACTGCGGCCAGGTCGGGCGAGGTCCGAGGCGCGGTATGGGAGGAAATCGACTTGGACTGCGCCCTGTGGACAATCCCGGCCGTCCGGATGAAGGCCGGTCGAGAGCACCGCATTCCGCTGTCGGCCGAGGCGGTGGCGTTGCTCAAGCAAATGCCACGCGTGGAAAAGCATGTTTTCCCTGGGAGTAAAAGGGCCACGCCGCTATCTGATATGAGCCTGACGGCAGTGCTGCGCAGGATGGATCGGAACGATATCACCGTGCACGGCTTCCGGTCGACGTTCCGCGACTGGTGCTCGGAATCGGTTGCGAACTCGTTCCCGCGCGAGGTGTGCGAGCATGCGCTGGCGCACAGCTTGCCGGATAAGGTCGAGGCAGCGTATCGCCGCGGCGACCTGTTGGAGAAACGTATTTTGCTGATGCAGGTATGGTCGAACTACTGCAACTCGGTCCCTGTCGTGGCCAGCGTGACGGCCATACACGGGGCAGCAGTGTAGGAAACTATCTGCACCCTGCCACAACCGCCTCCAGTTCGCCCTCATATTTCCGCCCTCGCGGCCAGTCCCGCGCCAGCGCCAGGACAACCTCACCATCCGTTGCCGTCGGCGCCAGCTGGTCGAACTCGTAGGCCGGGCGCTGCGGCGCCACCTTTACACATGGCGTAAAGACGGGAACTTCGACCCGCTGTACTACGGGCGGCGCGCTGGCGCAGCCGGCCAGCAACGCGGCTAGGGCGAGTTGTAAAGCAATCCTTGACAACTGAATGTTCATCGCACGCCCTCCAGCAGCAGCCTGACGGCCGGCATAGCCTCGTCACAGGTATTGGCGCGCACACCAGCGACCTGCGCCAGCGCCGCGTCGTACCTCTTGCCCTTGGTGACCACGGCCGCCTGTGCCGCCGCGCCGCGCTCCTGCGCTGCCAGAGTGGTCCTGGCCATGCCATCGATGGCGCGGTTCTGCTCGGCAATCGAAGTGCGCAGTGCAGCGCTGACGCCCTGCTCCTGCACCAGCGCGGCGCGCGCGGCGTCACGGTCGCCAGCGGCCAACCACCAGCCGGTACCGGCAGAACTGGCCACCAGCAGTAGCACGGCAGCCAGCACGATGGCGGCAGCCTTCCAGATTCCGCCGACGGCGCTAGCCGCCAGCGTGCTGATGGCGCTCAAGATGCCCGCCAATCTGGCATTTCGACGGTCTGGCTGGCCAGCTCATGGTCGCAATCGCCGAGAAACTGGATCTGACCATCGGTGACGAATGAATGGCACACCTCCGGCGGATCGCCCTCTTCTTTCACAAATGAAGAATCGACCGCACGACCTGTAGTCATCAGTATAGAGGGCGAAAAAGTTGGTTTATCGCCGTTGCCATTGAATGACCAAGTGGGGCCGGACCAGCCCTGCCCGGCTTCGCGGACGACGTGATCATAGCCGCAACCGGGGCAATGAAACATCAGTCCGCCCAACTGGCTGCGCCACAACTTGCTGCCCAGCGCGCTCACGGCCGCACCTGCAAGATGCCAGCGCGCGTGCCGTGGCGGTCAATGGTGATGATGCGGTTGATCGGCTTGGCCACCATCTTCGTGCTGACGTGCACCCAGGTCAGTTCGTTGATGATCTGGCCGATGCCGAACTCATCCAACTTGGGCAGTAGTGCCTGGCATACCTGGTAGGGCGTCATGCGCAGCGCCTTGAAGTCGGCAGCCATGCCGCGCACATGATCGCTACCATCGCTGCTGCCAATGCCGCGATTCACCGGAATCGAGCGGTAACCGCTGATATTGGTCAGCGGCGTGTCGATGCCCGTGCACGCCGTCAAGTAGTTGCGGATGCGCTGCAGCAGCTCGGCCGTGCGCTGCAGCTCGGCCAGCACGGCGGCTGGCGGCGTGTTGTCGACGTCATGGCGCGCAGCCCAGTCGGAGTCGGTCAGTTCCTGCAGGGTGAAATTCTTGGTCAGGTTCACAGGCCACCCCGCACGTCCTTGAAGTCGGCGGCAGCATCGCGCGCCAGCTCGCCGATATCCTTGTCGCGGCGCTTGTCGAACCAGCGCACTGTGGCGCCCAGTATCCACCAGGCAGGCAAGCCAGCGGCGACCATCAGCGGCGCAGCGATGAACAGGAAGCCAAAGGCCGGATCACTGCCGTACAGCACGGCCACGGCGCGCGCGCTGTCGAACAGGCCCGGCATCCAGTTGCGCACGACCACGACCAGGGCTGGGCCCATCAGGGCGGAAAACAGAATGGTGACGAAGAAGCGCACGAAGGCTTCCTTGGCAGATTTAGGCCACATGAACATGAATCCCAGTGAGGTTGCGGCAGCGCCGGCTAAGACCGGGATGCCAAAAATTTTAATCAGTGCGCCGCCAGCGGCGGTCGTTTCGATGGCCATGTAGTGCCTTTCAGGTGGTGGAAATGAAAAAACCGCCCGAAGGCGGTTAGATTGCTGCAATTGAACTGCGTGATGTTACGGAGCTGTGCTTTCCAGGGCGGCAAGCCGGGCCTTGATCGCGGTCTGGCGAGCAGACCTTGCCCTTCAAGTCATTGCGGAACTGCATGAGTACGGCGCAAAATCCGCCACAGACTACTCGGCAGGCATTTTTAGATCTCCACGATTTCGGCGGTGTTCCCGGCTTGCACCCATTCCAGATATTTCATGTAATCTCGGTTTTGGATGTCGGGCGGTATCCATGCGTTGTCTGCTACGCGCAAGATCGTGAAGCTACCTTGCCGCAGAAAATTGTAGCGTTTATACATTATGTGCTCCTGTTAAAGTTCGGCGCTGGCTTCCCACCTACCTTCGCCGCACCAACCATTCCAACTGATAAGACCAAGACCCCGATAATCAAAGTTCCCGACATTACTTGAGCTAACGACTGGTGTGAATCCGGTATTGACTCCTGCAGAAAAGTACTGCCAGCTGATACATTTGACAAGGGGGCTTGCTCGTTTCGTCACCTTGTAATTTACGCGGTCATACGCCGCAAATGAAGAGACACCAGCAATATACATGCAAGGCGCATTACCCGTTTCAAAATACCGCTGGCACATAGCGAGTTCTTCCGATATGGAGCGGTAAGAAAACGATGTGGCTGTGCCTACTTCAAACTGCACTCCAGTAAAACCAAACGAAGCATTGGAGCCTAGAACCGACAGACTACCAGTGACGCCCGCCATGTTTCCTGCCACCCATGTACCCGCTGGCCCCAGAAAATTGCTGCCTGATCCTAGATTAAATCGCACATACAGGCCCGCTAACGCGCCTGCGGTGATGGCACTCCCCTTGTTGCCCGGAATGCTGATCTTAATAAGAGTCCACGTATGTACTACCGGAATCTGAAAAGTAAAGGGGAATGATGCAGTAGCTGCATGGTTGTACACCGCCCCTGAATGAGTCCCCGCCACACTAGACCTCACCCAAGCCGTCAGGGCGCAGTCTTTTGCAGCGGGGGTGCCGTACAACAAGTCCATCAAGTTGTCCCCTTCAATGGGCTGCTGAACAACATAGGCATGATCGTTTGGCGCTGAGTACGCCCCCTGCGCCCCAAAAGCTAAGTAGTGCGGGAACCCCGGCGCGGTGTCCCACGTATACAAGTTGGCACCTACTGCAAAGCGGCCTGGGCTAGAGGCATCATAGCCCCAGCGGTCTACAGTGTATCCGTTTGTGGCGATAATCGAAGCGGGGAGCCCCCGTTGATTTACGCGCATATCTCCGTTGATAATACGATTTTTGAATCCGGTAGCTATCTCCGCAATGGCGGCGGCGGTTGCGGTGCTGATCGGCTTTTCCGCATCACTGGTATTGTTCACTTTGGAAAGGCCCACGTCAGCCTTGCTGCCCGATGTGGCCACGGCCGCCAAAGTGGGCTTGTTGGCAATTGCCTTCAGGCTATTCGGCGCGGCGTTCCAGTCGGGCTGAATTGGCAACAGCTGCCCCTCGGCCAGGTTATTAAGCTCATCGAGCCAGTTCTCCATTCCGGGAGTAAAAATATCTGCCATTACAGTTCCTCGATATCAAGCGATGTTGCATAGGTTTGAAAGTACGGCGCCGAAATGGCGGCCAGTTCGCTGAGGCGGCCATATAACTGGTGGGTTTGCTCCAGCTCAGGATCGGTATCATCGGGAAACAGGCTGACCAGAATCGGCAGGCGCTTGCCGCTGCCGCGCACCAAGTGCCAGACTGCGGCGCGATCTGTCGGCGTCATGTGATCGAGCGGCAACGACAGCTTGCGGTAGCTGCAGCCGGCCTCGACGCCCTGCTCGCCGGAAGCCTTGCGGTACTGGGTCGACGTGTCGACGGGCGTCACGCTGGCGCCGTAGCTGGCGTTGTTATCAGGCTCCCAGTAATTCCCCATCACCAGGCGCGAGCACTCGATGTAACCGGCGGGGTTGGCAGAATCAGTGAGGTCGATCACAAAATAGCGTGCGGTCTGGCGCGAGAACCAGGCGCGCGCATAGCTGCCACCACCAAATGAAAAGGCATTGACCGCCAGCGCCGTAGTGCCCCAGTCCCGCGTGCCAAGCGGCGCATAGGCGCATGCCAGCACCAAGCCGGTATCGATCACCGGCACGGCATCCCCGGGCGCGGTATAGCCGCGCACGCGGATTTTGGCATTCGCAGTCAGGTTGCAGAACGGCAGGACCACGCCGCCGATGATCTCGCCCAGCGGCAGCGTGGCGGTAATGGTCAGCGCCACGCCGACAGAGCGCAGCACGGCTGACTTGCGTTCGCGCTGCAGGTTGGCAGGGCCAAGTGCGCCGGCCTGGCTGGATGCTGTCAGCACGGCCCGGTCGGCGGCGTTGTCGTAAATGATGCGTAGATTGGTCATCGCCTCAATCCTCCGACGGCTTGAGCAGAGCAGTCGCCTGAGCATGGGTGATATCGATGCCGTAGCACATGAGCAATGCGGCGGCACGCTCCAGAGAAATGCCGCCGGCAGCCAGCTGCGCGCGGTAGCCCCGCACCTCGGCTGCCATCCGGAAACGTGCCGATACCGCGTAAAGTAGAAGCCACGGCAATACCCCACAATTACGCTGCTCGCGGTAATGCACCATCTCGTGCAAGAGTAGTGCGTCGTCGCCGCGCGCCTCGGGGCGAATCAGAATGAACGGCCAGACAGTGATGGCGTCGAATCTTGCTGGTATTAGTTTAGATGAAATAATCATTGGCTGGCTTTCAACTTCTGCTTTAGATCCGCAACTTCCGTCCTTAAACTTTGGACCGTAGTGTTCAACTGCTGTACTGCGCTTACGATTGGTGCCAGTAGCTCTTCATAGCGCAGGGCTTGCTGAGATTCTGGGTCGGATGGGTCGTGTTGAACCCAAATGGCCGAGTCACTGTTTCCTAGAGACTTCCTCACCTCCTGGGCAATGAACCCGTAGTGATTTCGCACACCTTGCACCGGGGTGCTTATTTCCTCGTGCATCACAGGATCAGCGAAAGGGCGATATGGCCCTGGTATCTCCGCCCCTTTTGAGAATAAAGTGTTTGCGATTTTCATTCGATAGCGAACAGGTCGAAGAGAAAGAATAAAATCAAGACCAAGATCGGAGTCTTGGATTTCTTCTTTGTCCCTTTCATCTGAAATAATAGTAACGGCCGTCTGACTGTATATATTTTTCCACGCGGTGGAAATGCCATTACTGTCGCCGAGATTAGCGCTGCTATTTCCTGGAACTATATTGTAAGCACGAGTATTTTTTGGAATTTCTAGGCCAATAATAGAGGTAGAATATATTGTTACGGTGCCTATGCCAGCATTGAAGAAGCACCCCCCGATGGCGCGTATAGCTTCCAAGCCCTGCCCCCCTGATGCGTCAATTTGCATTGCCCCGCCACCAGTACGCTCGCCTAAAGTTACAACCTCGTCGCCACTAGCAGAGTAGGCTTTAAGTAGATTACTGCCAGAAGAAAGGGTGATCCGTCGGCCAGAAGCAGACGTCTGCAACAGGCCTATCGTGCCGCTGGCAGCGCTCAGGGTGCCGCTGAATGTGGCGCTCCCGTCGACAATAGAAAATCCGGGGGCGTAAAAATTGCCCGCAGCATCGATCTGCACATACTTCCCCTGTGCAGGATTGCCTATCAACAGACCGGCAGGGCTCAGGTGGAAGCCGCCGAGGCCGTTGGTGGGCCAGGCATAGTCCTTGGTCAGATACCCAGGGCCGCCATAAATCGTGACCGCCCTCAAGGTGCCGGCCGTAATCTCGCCGATATCTGCGCTGATCGCGCTCAGCCTTCCCACTTTCAACGCGTTCAGGTACGGCGCGCTCCACAGGGTCGTGCCGCTGGCCGGGTTGAAAATTCCATCAGACCGGTACAGTGATTCGCCTGCAGTAAATTCTTGCGGTGAGCCCTCCCACACGGTGCCTGCGCCCCAAGTGTTGAGCGGCGGGTACGATGTGGCGCCCTCCGTGCTGAGCGTCGCCGGCGCGCTGGCCAGCGAGGACAAGCTCGTCTTGCTGTAGCAGACGCGCGAGGAATTGCCAGTCACACCATCGTAAATCTTGCTGATCGTCTGGCTGGCGGTGTAGGTCAGGCCATCGACCACAATGCTGGCCGTGATCGTCACGCTGTCGCCGACCATGCCGCCAGAGGTCAGGCTGACCACGTTGCCGACGCGTGTAAGCACGCTGGTATTACTGGCTGCAAACGCCACTTGGCCCTCCATATTGACAAAGCCGGCCGTGAAGTCGATACGCGCCGGCGTGGCAATCGTCGTCGCCGCCACCTTGAAGTGCTGCGCCGTGGCCGCCAGCAGCAGCACGCGGTCGGTCGCCGGCGCGAAGCGCGGCACGGTATTCATGATGATGTTGTCGCGCTCTCCCGCAATGGGCCTCATACCAGCACCCCCACGGTGACGCGGCCGGTCAGCCAATAGCGCGACAGCAGCACCACCACACCCGGCAAACCATCCTGCAGGCCGAAGCGCGCATCGCGCAGCAGCACAGGCTGCCCCAGTTCAAGCATCATCAATTCAGGCTCCCCGTCCAGTTCGTAAATGGTGCGCGGCACCTTGTTCATCGCCAGGCGCCGCGCCGCCTCGGCCTGCGCATCGGCGCGCGATTTGATGCACGTCTCGATCTGCACCGGGTCATCGGTCAGGCGGTAGCGCGCACGCACCGCCTCGTCGACTACTGTTTCGGTCAGCCATTCGGCGGCATACAGTTCGGCATGCGCCGGCGGCAGCGAGGTGACAAGGCCGGCCTGCACCGTGTAGTTGCGGTCAAAGGCGATCTTGACGGCGGCTGCCACCGGCAAGCGCTGTACCGGGCGCAGTAAGCCTTCCTTTTTCCCTGTCATCTGGTCTGGCCCAATCAGCACCGGCACGCCAGCAGCTGGCAACGCGATCTGCACCAAGCGCAGCTTGCCAGTGCGCGACATGATCGCCTGGGCGCCAACGCTGGCGGCCAGCTGCTGGATGGCCTGGGCCTGATTTGTCCGGTCGGCAACGTACAAGCCCACCTTTTGCGGGTGAGCAGCGTCGAAGGCGGCCAGGTTGTCCAGGTCCAGGTCATCCAGAGTGAAGCGGTCAGCTGCCTTGCCGTAGCCGGTGGCGATGCGCTGCACCAGCGGCGCGATGCGCGGAGCGTAGCCGCCAACGTTGTCGCCCTGCACGCTGACGGTGACAGCGTTGGCCAGCGGGTTGATCGGCAACGTGAAGCGCCCCCTACTGGCATCGGTCACGGTCGGCGCTGGCTTGCCACTGGTGCGCGCCTCGTCATTGATAAACCACTCGACCGGCCCCAAAAATCCATATTCCAGGGTATTCGGGTTGATCAGCAACGGCGTCACGTTGTGGCATTCGCCGAACGGAATCGGCAAGATTGCGTCCTTGTTCGGCGACGTGCCGCCCAGCTTGGCCTCGGTGATGGGCGTATTCAAGCGCTGCATCTTGTCGCGCAACACCAGGTTGATCGTCTCGCGGCTGGAACTGCCGACGTCATCAATGATGCCGTCAAATACCAGGCGGAAGTCGGCGCGCGGCCAGCTTGGGTCGCCAGCCCATGCCTTGATGGCACGGTTGCGCCACACATCGAGCAACCAGCCATCAAGCGCGCCATCGCCGTTGTCCAGCTCGATGTCGCCGCCCGACAGGCCAGCTTCACCCGTCAAGCTGACCTGTTCCGTGAAGGCAAGGCCACCGGTGGCCAGTGGCAGATACTCGGTGTTGGCCGGCACCTCGGCCGGGCCGGTGACGTACGGCCGCGAGGCGATAAAACGCGTCACCTCGCTGCCTGCCACGTTCACCTGAGCCTCGACCAGCACCATGCGGGTGGCCGACGGGCTTTGCAGCCATTGAAGAAATTGCTCATCGGTCATGCGTATTCACCTTTCACTGTATTGGCCCAGGCTGAGCCCTTGGCTGATTTATCGACACCAGCCACAACCGTTTTCGCCGCTTTGTCGTTCGATTCGACGGTGGCCTGGATGGTGGCGCCAGTCTGCTTGTCCTGATCGGCGCGCAAGCCTTTGATCTCGGCTGTTTGAGCATCCAGCCTGACGTTCAAGGCGCGGATTTCAGCTACCAATGCATCGGAACCAACATTCGAGCCAGCCGAATAGCGCATGGCGTCGAACACTACGGGCGCAGGCTCACCAGAAAACGCGACCGGCGCAGCAATAGCTGGCGCATTGGAGAATTGAACGCCCAGGCCTGTCGCCTTACCCATCGCCGCCTGCAAGTTGGCGATGCCTTGCGCCACCGTCAGCACGCTGTCGTTGATGGTGATCAGGCCCGACACTTGGGCCTTGAGGGCATCCAGGCTGGCCTGCTGCACGTCGACCTGGGCCGAGGCCCATTTCAACGCCTCGTCATTGGCCGCCAGAACGCGGGCGTAATCTGCCGCGTAGCGCGCGTCCGAGGCGTTGACCACCTGTGAGGCAGCCAAAAAGGCTTGCTCGACACTATCCAGCTTTGATCTCGCTGTCGTGTCGCCCGCGTTTGCCGCGGCCAAAGTCTTCTCGAGCTGGACCCGCGCTTCGTCATATTTTTGCTGAGGCGTCAGGATGGACTGGCTGCCCAGGGCCAGGCTCGGGTTCAGGCCGTTGAGCGTAGTCACCCACGATTTCGACTTGTCCAGCGCCGTCTGGGCCGCTGCCGCCTCTTTTTCATAGGCCTTGCCCAGCGCGTCCTTGGCCGAGACTACGGCCTTGGCCGCTTGCACCTGATCGAACAGCGCGCGGTTGACGGCGGCGATGCCGTCGCGCTGAATTGCCAGCAGATCCGTTTCGCTTTTGGTCAACTCATTCAGCTGCTTTTGCAGATCCATGCGCTCGCTGGCGATTTCGCTGGCCGATTTGACTACGGCCGCATAGTTGCCAGTCGCAGCAGCCAGTTGATTGCTATAGTCACTGGCGGCCTTGAATGCCGGCGCCAAGGCAAGCAGCTTGATATACAGCTCCTGATCCGCCGTACTGGCAAGGTTCAGGCTCAGCACCTTCTTCTTGTAATCCTCCATGCTCGTATTGCCAGCCATGCCCAACTGGCCCAGCGTGTCGGCCACGGTCGACAGCACGGGCGCCATCTGCTCGGCTTCCGTCAGGAAGTTTTGCGCGAAGAAGCTAGTCCCACTGCTGAGCGAGTCCAGGCTACCCGCCAGCTTGATCAAATTTTCGCGCGCGCCAATGGTGGCCACGCCTACGGCGCCAAAGGCGTCTTGCGACGTGCGCCCGATCATTTGCAGCGCCGCGTCGACGCCGGCGTAATTCCCGGCCACGCGCTGCAAGGTCGTGCTCAGTTCCTCGTTGCCTTGCTTGAACTGGCCGACATTCGGCAGCAGCTCGACTGCAATGGCATTACCAACGCCTTCGAAGAACTTGGTAACGGCGCCCAACCTGTCAGCTTCCGTGGTGAGGCCGGTCAGGTTGATATTGAGCGCCTGGACGCGGGTGGCCAGGCTAGCTGTATCGATGCCAAGCGTGTTGGCCAAGGTGGCGGACACTTGGCGGATCGCCGCATAGGTATCGACGAATGCCTTGGACGTAGTGGCTGTCACTGCATTCTGCTCTGTGCCTGCCTTATCGCTGCGGAACCACCCGCCGTTTTGCGTCCATTTCGCATATTCATTACCGCTGAAGCTCGTACCGGATAGCGTGCCGGTAATGCCGGTCTCGGAGACTTTTTTATCGCCCATGCCGAAAGCACGGTTTGCAATGCCGCCGATAACGCCCCCGATAGCGCCGCCGATAGCCGCACCGAACGGGCCGCCGAAGATTGCGCCCGCTACAGTGCCGATACCCGTGCCGACGTTTACCGTGGCATTACTGCCATATTGACCGGAAATGAGCTTGCCGCCCATCAGACCAGCCGCGATACCCGCTGCAGCGGCAACGATAGGCGCGGCGGCAGCACCAGCTGTCAGTGCCGAGCCCGTACCGGCCATGCCTGCCGAACCGTAAGCAGCTGACGCGGTAGCAGCCTGCGCACCGGTAAGACCCATGCCTGTACCAAACGCCGATACCGCAGACGAGCCGAAGAGATTGCCGAGTGTGGCAATGCTCCCGCCAATTCCTGCCGCCACGCCGGAGAATCCCTGTGTGGCAATGGTGTAGGCAGTCTTCGCGCCTTGGGCCAGGCTGGCGATGCCGCCAATTCCACCACCGGCCGTGCCGCCAGTCATACCAAGGCCACTGGCCGATGCCAAGCCAGCAGCGCCGCCACCCGACACCGATGCACCGATGTTCAAGATCCACTTCTTGATCGTCATCTGGTACAGCAGGTCGAGTAGGCCGTTTTTCAGCGTGTCCCGCAGGCGGTCGAAGGCTGACTTTCCGGAATCGAAGATCGATACGAAGGTGTCGTGCGCCGTCGTGTCGATCGAATCCCACATTTTCTTATTGGCTTCGAGTTCAGGCTTGGCCAACTGATTGCTGTACCAGGTCGAGTATTCTTCCTGCAAGCGTTTTTGTGCATCCGTTCCGGTGCCTGCCAGGGCAATTCGCTCTTGCCACATGGCGGCGTCGATCTTTAGGAGTGCTCTCGCACGGTCCTTTTCATCAAACAAAGACTCAGCGGCGAAGCGTTTATTCTCGGCGGACAGTTGCGCCGCATAGCTCAAGGCCTTGGTCTGGGCCAGGGTGGCCTGCTCGACACTTACACGCATTGCAGCCTCTTCCTTGAGTCTGACCAACTCTTCGGCATCTACGGGCCTTTTCGCCAATTTTTGCGCGAGCAAGAATTTCTCCAGGTTCGCCTGCTCTTTTACCTCGATCATGGCCAATTCACGGGCATCGCTGGACTTGCCTGCCATCCTGTATTCGGCCTCCAGTGAGATGACGGAATCCCGGCGCGCAAGCGCGCTTTCCTCGATGTACTTTTTTACTTCTTTTTCGGTGAGACGAGCCTTGGCAAGCCTCTCCACCGCGTCGAGTTCGTCCAGCGCGCCGCGCGCTGCGGTCTGGTGGGCAGCGGACAATTTGAGCTTACCGTCGGTCAGAACCTGCTCAAATTTTATGCGCAGCTTCTGGCCTTCGGTCGCGTCAAGGTCAGTCGCATTCTCGAGTTTGCCAGTTTCGATTTTCTCGTGAATGCTCGCGATCAGCGACACATAGGCTTGTTGCTCCTTCTTGATTGCGCCTTCGGCTTTATTGTCCGCGTACTTATCATTTATTCGCGCGACGAGATCATCGTATTCAGTCGTCTTGCCCTTCAAGTCCTCGATGGCTTTCAGCTCTGCAGCCCGCTTTTCCTCGCGCGTGGCCATTTCCAGCTTGAGCGCCTTGACGCGCTCGCCCACTGTTAGCTTCTCGACAGCGGCGGCGCCTTCGTTAGCCTGCCCTTGCTTCTCTACCAATTCGGTGATTTTCTTGCCCAGCTCGATGCGCTTGAGGATGGCGTCGTCGTTGCTGATGCTTGCAAAATCCCCGGCGCGAGCATTCAGCTCCTGCATTTGTTTAGATGCTGCCGCGAGCTGCTTGACGATAGGCAATTGCTTCTCGGCCTGCTGGGTGGTCATCCCTGCGTTTTTCAATTGCAACAGGTTCTTTTGCTTTTCGATCTGCTCGTCCAGCTGCTTGACGATGCGGGCATGGGCTTCATCAAACGACTCGGCGGCCTGCTCGTTTGACTCTTTGGCTTTCTTGCCGAATAGCTGCCATGCGAGCGTCAAGGCGCCGATCAGCAAAATCGCTGCCCCGATGGAGCCGCCAAGCAACGCGGTGGCCGCATTGAGTCCGCGCATGGCCCATGCCAGCACCCCAGTGGACGCGGCAAGGCTCCCTTTTGCCGCAGCCTGCGCGGCATCCGCTGCGGTGATCTGCGCGCTGACGCGGGCCTGCTGCTGGCCCAGAATAGCCAGTTCAGCCAGCATCGCCACGCGAGCAGCTTCGGCCACGGCCAGCTCGGCGGTGGCGGTGCGCAGCATCATCAAAGCATAGCTTTGTGCGCCGGCCGCTTCGGCGGCGACTATCGCGGCCTGCGCCGCACGGATATTTGAATTCGCCTGCCCGAGGCGTGCGATAGCTTCTGCTCGCGCTTCAACTATCGCCGCCTGCGTAGTGGCCAGCAGCGCCACCTGGGCCTCAGCTGCTGCAACATCGGCCTGCATCTGCGCCACTGTGGCTGCGCGCAAGGCCATTGTTGCCGTGATCTGCTCATAGATCCTCGCCGTCCAAGCCGCTAGCCATGTGCCGATCTGGTACGCCATGGCGGTTCTGATAACCGTCACCAGTGCATCAAGGTGCTCGGCCAAATAGCCGATGGATGTGGTGATAATGGATACCGTGCCGTTCGCCTGCGCCTGCATACCGAAGAATTCCAGTGCCTCATTTTTCAGGCCAGTGAAAGACCCCGAGATCGTCTGTATTTTCTTATTCTCCTCTTCCAGCCCACCCAGGGCTTTAGGTAGTACTTCAGCCATTACCTTAGACGCGATCTCGCCTTCGCTTGCCATTTTCTTGAGCGCGCCGATAGGCACCCCCATGCCATCGGCCAAGGCTTTCATTAAGCGCGGCGCGGCCTCGTTGACGGCATTGAACTCTTCGCCGCGCAGGGCGCCAGAGGCAAAGGCCTGGGAGAGCTGCAACTGGGCGGACGCGGATTCCTGCGCGGTAGCGCCGCTGACGCGCAGCGCCAGATTGATAGTTTTGGTGATATCCGCCACTTGCTTTTGGGTGGTGCCAAGCTCCCGCGTGCCATTGGCGATGCGGGCGTACAGCACTCCGGTGCTAGCAAGGTCTTGCTGGGATTCTTTTGCAATGGCTTTTACGGAGGCGTATGCCTTGGCAAAATCTGACTGCGACGCGGTTGCCAGGCGCAACTGCGCCGTGAACTTGGCGTACTCGTCTGCCATTTTGATAATGGCGCCCACTCCAGTGCCGATACCAAGGAAGGCCAATGCGCCCTGCAGCTTTCGCGTGGCAGCCTCAAGGCCTGATGTCGATTGCTCGGCGCGACTGCCAGCATCACGGAGGTTGTTCAGGTCGCGCGCAGCATTGCGCGCCTCCAGTGAATCAATACGGATAGCAAGGGTTGCAATGTCAACGGTCATTTATCGTTCGCTCATAAAAAAACCACCCGAAGGTGGCTATGCAATAAAAAAGGCCAGCGCTTAGGCTGGCCTGGTGGGAATTTGTGCGGCTCTAGAAAACTAGAGCCTGCATTCCAGTAAAGGTCTTGGAGTCAGTGGTGGCAAGCATTTTCTTTCCATCCTTAAAATGCGCAATAAAGGTCACGTCTTTTCCTTTGCCACCCAGTAACAGTCCGGCGAGCAGACCGACCGGACCTAGGAGCGCGGCACCGGCAGCGCCCCATCCCAGCGCCCCACCAACTCGCTTCACCTCATCCTCGGAGGCGACAGTAATTGATTCAAGAGATCCCGTCAGCGGTATGGACTTCCCGACACCACTAAATCCATCACCCATTTGCCATTTCAGAAACAGCAATGGAAGCCTCACATCCCCCTCGCCGAGCGTGAAATCGCCTGCATGAATAATAATTTTTGCCACAACTATCTCCCGAAATGATTATAGGAAATAATACACTATTGGCAATCGAACTGGAAAAGCGCCATTGCTGGGGCTGCGGCTAATCCTTCGCTGGCAAATCACTAAACCCGAGCTTCAGCTGAATATCTGCACGCAAGCGAGCCATCTCGCCACTGAGTTCCGGCTTCTTTTTTTGCCAGGCCCGCATGTTTCTGGCGCTCGCGCTTACTTTGCTTTTTTCGTTGGCGTACTGGACTTCGACCTCGAAGAACTGCTTGATCAGCCCGAGTTCTTGTGGGGCATGGATGATCTCGTCGATCTTGGCATCTGCCCACACGGCAAAATCAATATTCAGCCAACGAGCGAAGGCTACCGCCAACTTCGGATGCAGCCAAGTTCCTTGCGTCGTTCGATCGCCACCACGACTCGCTTTTACGAAGTCCATTTTATGGACTTCGTGCCGGCGGGCGAGTGCCTCGATATAACGCTTTGTCTCGACAAGTCTTAACCATTTCGCAGGCTTTTTGCCGTAGCGCTCCGCAGCCAGCGTCGCATTGAACCAGCCATCCGCACGGAAGGAATAGCCCCGCCCCTCATACTCGGCCATGATTACCGCTCCCGCACCCGCGTTGGCGATGGCTTCGCTGGCATGACGTCCAGCGGCCTCAGCCAGCAACTCTTCCGATACTCGATCATTCATTTCGGCACCTTTATGATTCGCGGCTCAAAATTGAGCCACCAACAAGGTGTCGGGAAAATTTCCGACACCCCCGATAGACGCCCGAAAATTTTTGGGCGTCAAGTCAATCGCGTGGACGTCTGCGATCACGCCTTCTTCGATTGTTTAGTGAAGTACATGCCGGAAACAATATCGAGCGCGTGCGCGGGGTAGGCATTCACCTCGCCGAACAACTCGTCATTGGCGCGGCCAATGTCCAGGCCTTGCACGCGGCAATACTTGGCGGCGGCCTTGCCCAGGCTTTGCATCTGCGACAGCGTGAGTGTGGCGCCGTGAGTTGCGCAAAACTGGGCGACGGTGAATTCTGACTGCCCCGGCGTCACCGCAGTGCGACGCGCTTCAATTTGCGCAATCTGCACTTCTAGCTCACTCTTGGCCATGTCCGTGCCGCCGACCAGGCGCAGCTTCGGGGCTGTCGGCCGCACGATGACTTCGGTCACATCGAAGCCGGTGGCGCTGGGAATTGCCAGCATCAGGGCGATCATGCTGGCACCTCGCCGCGTTGCGACTGGCTTGCCACGCCCATGCGACTCCGGTAGTGCCGCCTTTCGCTATCATCACCCTTCCATGGGTAATTTTTCATAAATTCCTCGGGCGGCGCCTCACCGATGGTGTACGCAACATTGCGCGCTACGCTGGCACCATCAACGAAGTGGTCACGTACGGCGCGTGCCGTTTGCCCATTCATCGCCTCGATGGCCGGCCCATGCGCCATCCACCAACTGTGCAACCACAGCATGTGATTCGCCATCGCGCCAATGTTGTTGCGCAAACCTTCGCTCAACTCGTTTTTGACTGGCGCCGCCAGCAATTCAGGCTCGACCAGTTCCCACTGCGCAATCAGCTTGTGGACGTATTCCACAGCCAGCGGCACCTGGTCGTCCGAAAACTCCTCGACCGTCTCAATGCCGAAGCGCTGATGCACCATCTTGTATGCATCCGAGTAGTTCAGGTGCTTGCTGCGGGCCACCAGCATGTTGATGGCGTCTTTCAGTGGTACGCGGGTGTGCTTGTCGGATTGCTTGGATGCTTCGCCAATACGGCGCAGTTCCGAATCCATCAGGTTGAAGGCGTTGATGTACGCCTCCTTCCATTTTGTAGCTTCCTTCCCGGTAAAGCCCATGGCCAGCATGCTGAATCCATCCTTGGTCACGATGTAGGACGGAAGTTTCCTCCCTGTCGAGTCGAAATATTCACTGGGCACAAAATTGCGCCCAGTGAATTCAGCGGAGCATTCCAAGCTCTTGATGGCGCGCAGCACGACCTTGTGAAGCTTGCCAAAGGTGGCTGCAATCACATTGCTGGTGGTGGCTATTTTGCCGCCGATCATGGACACCAGGGAGTGATCTGCTTGATCTTTAGTGCGCAGAGTAGTAGTATTCATTTTGTTAATCCTCTTTGTTGGTGGTTGACACAAAACCCTGATCAGTGCTTCCCGGCGGCGATCAGGGTTTTTTCTTTTTGGGCCGCTTGCGCCGCCCTCTTTTCTTTCAAAATCGAGACAAGCATCCAGTTCATGGAGCGCTCCTCTTTCTTCGCTTCGTCTGCAAGCCAATCCCTCAAATCTACCGGCAGTCGCGACATCAGCCCTATGATTTCCATTTCCCTTCCTTTTTTATAGTGTCACCGTGACACAAATTCATATTACAGGACCGTGGAGCGCCCCGCAAGCTTTTTTTGCGTCACGGTGACACTATTTAACATGTGTCACGATACTAGTATCCTGCACGCATGAGCAAAGATTCCAAAACCGCCACACGAGACTCCGATAAATTCATGCTTCGCTTTCCGGAGGGCATGCGCTCGCACGTTGCAGATGCCGCCGAGCGCAACCATCGATCAATGAACTCGGAAATTCTGGCCAGGCTGGAGCGGACATTCCGATGGGATGAGGTGGACCACCCACACCCATCTGAACTGTCCGCCGAAATTCAAAGTGCTGCCACCAAACTTCAAGAGCTAATCCGAGAATTTCGCATGCTGCAGGTTGACCCGGACGCGCAGCCCGTCGGCGCCTCAAAAAAAACGTAATCGGTCATTATTTAATGCGCCAAGAAGCCCTGGCCAGCCATCGAAGGAAATACATGTCAGGCCTCCTAAAATTCCTGAACGCAGCATTCGGCGTTAAGCCGCAAACTCGCGCAAAGAAGCCTCGCACCCCCAAGCCCGCCGCTGTACCGGCACCACGAACAAACGTTATGCGAAGTGCGACATATGACGACAATGAAAGCATCCTCGGCGACTTTCTCTTCTGTGCCACGATGCAACTCCGCACTCCGCTGCGCGTCCTGTCCCGCCACGGAGAGACTCGCCCGAGTGGTCGTAAGCCGCCGGCCATCGCACAGGCGCACGAAGGCGGGTGGACTCAGCTCCTACGCGGCCAAAGGACCGTAATCGGTGGAATGCCATCCGATGTTGGTCGCATACCCGCCGACGGTGGTGAGTACCTGCATTTCCTGCTCGCCGTCCGCCAGATCGTGGAGCCGGTCACGCCCATCAATGAGCGTGTCGCCGAACTACGTGCCGAACTGACCAAGCCGCGATGGCAAGACTTCGTGACTCGCCTGGAAGATAACGTCGGCTGCATAGTGAATCACCTATTCCCGCCTGCCATCAGCACCATCCCGGGCCTGCCGGAAGCATCCAGAGGCGCGCTCAAGGCGGAAGGCATCAACACGGCCGCCAAGATCGCGGCCATGACAGACGCTGACCTACTCGCCATAAAGGGCATCGGCAAAGCGAAGCTGAAAGCCATCCGAGACTGGGAGGCAACTATTCAGGATCGGGATGCTGTCCGACTTGAGAATATTTGTCGCTGACCAGCTACTTTTCCTTTGACCCCGCACCCGCCCCTCAAAAAAACCCTAGCCGTCATTATTTAATGCACTTCTGCTGCAAAAGCCCCTCCAGTTCGATGGACATCGGCATGTAAAGGCGCCCCTGCCCCGGGGGCTCCTTAGCAATCGAGCCTTGCATTCCCCCTCACCACCCAGCAACAATACACACCCGACACGGCAAAGTCATGCGGAACAGTTCGCACGACTTTTGCCCGCATTTGTGCTATGTGCGACACCATCCTATCGCCGCCGTACCAGCCTGTCACCCACAGGAAATGCAAATTCCCTGTGGGTGACAGGCCAGCAGTTTTGTGCTGGCCAGCGCCCGTGACCTCCCCTCATCTCCCGGACAAATCTGCAAAGTTTGACATTAGTCCCAAAATGGGACTAAGATGTGGCTATGCGAATCCTATCCAAGCCGACCCTTATAGACTTCTACGAACAGCCGATCTACGCAGACTCAAAAGCGCCGCTACTGTCTTGGCACGGCCATGTGCTTAAGGCTTCATGGCCCGACCCCGCTGCCGTGAAGGCTGACTTTGGCACCGCGAGTATCCTGAAGGAGGGCCGGGTCGTGTTTAATATTGGAGGCAACAAGTACCGGATCGTGACATCGATCAACTACCCGTACGGCATCGTCTTCATCAAGTTCATCGGTACACACCGGCAATACGACGCAATAGACGCACAGGCAATTTAAGGAGTAATCATGGACATCAAACCAATTCGCACTGAAGACGACTACCGTGCCGCGCTACGGGATGTTGAGTCGCTTATGTCTGCGGAATTCGGCACGCCAGATGGCGATCGACTGGATGTACTGGCAACTCTTGTGGAAGCCTACGAAGCGCGCCACTTTCCCATGGAATTGCCGAGTCCTATCGATGCCATCAAATTCAGCATGGAGCAGAAAGGTCTTGCGCCCAAGGATCTGGAACCATTGATCGGCCGCTTAAATCGTGTATACGAAATTCTCAATGGTAAGCGCCCTCTTACGCTGCCGATGATCGTACGCTTGAATGATGCGCTGGGCATCCCCGCGGAAGTGCTGATACGGCAACAGAGGGGGTTGGAAGCGGCCTAACTGGGCCAAGCGACTGCTGCATTGACGCCTGCCCACCTTTCACGTTAGGGGCCCGTCAATTTGACGGGCCTTTTTACTTGCTCGGCGCCTCACTCGCGCTTGCCAGAAACACCTCATCCAGCGCATCGATACACTCACCCTCAAACGGCGTCAGCGTGATGCGGTTGCGCCGCTCCCAGGCCAATATCTCCGAATCGGCCAACGGGCTGATACTCATGCCGCACTGGCGCTTGCGGTTCATATCGAGAAAATATTGCCAAACATGGATCAGCTCATGCGGCACCGGGGGGATGTCGAGCCCCGGAGGCACCTTGCCGGTCTGCTCCTGCACTCGTTCAAGATGCCACTGGAGCGACTTGCCGTCCTTCTGCCGGGCGCCGAGCTTGAGCGATCGCTCGGCAAACTCCAGCAGTTGGCGCTTTAGATCGCCAAAAAATTGGCGTCCGCTTCCAGCTCGGCCAGGATGCGATCTTGCCAGGTCGGGAACTTCGTGAATGCAGCGCGCAGGAATTCCGTCGTCACAGCGACAGGCTCCCCCTTGTCCATGAAACCAGGGGCGCCCACGATCACCGCGCAGGCGATCTTGAAATTGCGGTCTTCGCCCAGGTCGAACAGCGTGCCGGCGCCATCGTCCGTCTTCGCGTCGATCTGCTGTTTTTTCTGCTGGGAGCGCTTGATGGCCACGACCGACGTTTCGCGGATCACGGCGCGGTACTGCTCGCTGTTTTTGCCGACCATGTCGAAACCGGCGCGGTGATTGCCTTCGTCATCGAACAGGACGGATACGCGGTGCGTTTTCTCGACCGGCGCAGCGTCGCCGCTCAACAGGGAGATATCAAAGCCAGCGGTTGCAATTTTTTGTGCGATGTTCATTTTTTAACTTTCTATTTTGAGAATAAAAAAGGCCCACGTCTGAGGTGGGCCAGAGCACAGGCCCGGCGGGCCTGATCGGCGATGCGCGAGCTAGGCCCGCGCGGTGGTTAGGTCAGGCTAGTATCCTGAAGCAAAATTGTCGATTTGCCAGCGCCAACGCCTGCCGGGTTCGGCCCGGCCGCATAGTCGTACTGACGAATGATTTCCTTGTCGCCCGACTCGCCGCCGCCGGAGATTTTCACCACAGGCATGGCGAAGACGAATGCGCCGCCGATGCCGTCATCGAGGCGGTTGATCAGGGAAATGGTCTGCTCGTTGTCGAAGTAGGTGTCCATGATGCCGTCTTCGAAGTACACACTGACCTGGCCGCCCACGTCGAGCATGTCCATGAAAACGTCAGGCGTCACGTTCGAGCCAACGGTTTTGCCGACCGAGGCATTGCCGTTGATGTCCAGCGTGAAATTGGTGCACACCTTGGAGGCGACGCCATTGATCACGACCAGGCCGGAAGGCGTGACCAGCATATCGCCGCCGCCAGCTACTGCCGGCGCCGTGAAGTACTGCGTAACGTCCTTCTTGCGATCCTGACCCATGAAGGCAACGTCGGCCGAAACCTTGTCATCCGCATTCATGCCGAAGTTGATCGATCCCACGCGCTGACCGGTGAAGCGGTACGACTCATTGACCGCCGCATAGAATTTTTCAATCGTGTAGCTGTCGTTCGTGTGCGCCGTTTCCGGGATGTAGGTGATCTTGCCCGGGACGGTCAGACCGATGGCGGTCGAGCTGCCCACTGCGGTAACCTTTTCCGCCACGGTCATGTTGAGCGCATCGAGGGCGATGATCGTGAACAGCTTGCCGTTGTTCGGCGCGCCCGTGGTGGCGAAGCCGGAGAATTTCACCAGCATGCCCAGCGCCAGGCCATCCGTCAGCCAGGAGCCGGCCGAGCGCACGAAATTCGGCCCGGCTGCCGATGCGGTCACGGTCAGGCCAGTGAGCGGGGCCACTGCCGTCCATTCGCGGCGGACGACCGAGGCCAGAAAGTCCTCGATCAGGCCCAGCGAGAACTCGAAGCCGAAGCTGCCGTCGACCGTGCGCCCGCCGTGTCGCGGCAAGGGGCGCTGCGCATTAGTTTGAATGGCACCGGAGGCAATCGAATTCTTCTTCAACTGCAGGCTGTCGCTGACTTTGCGCATCTCGCGCGCGCCGGACGGCGCAGGCAATGTGCCGTAAGCCGACTCTTTCTTGCGGATAACCTTGGTCAGTACTTGGGTTTGGATTGTCATTTCATTGCCTTTGGACGTAAAAAAAGCACCCGAAGGCGCCTTGGTGGTGGATGGTCTTTTAACTGAAATCGTCCAGGTCGTACCAGATAGTGACCGGGACCATGTAGAAGCCGCTATCGTCCGGCATGCCAGGCCCGACCGATGGCGTGCGATTTATGTGCACGTTCAGGCCGCCGCTCTGGATCGTTGTCGGGCACTTGAACAGCACCTCGATGGCCTTGGTCAGCGCCCTGGATGGCCCGGTACCGCCATTCGCTGGCACATACACATCGACCTGATAAAACCCGTGATAGCGCTTGTGCTCACCGCCCTGGCTGGGGTTGAGCGTTCCGGCTGGCATCAGTGTGCCGCGCAGGTACCGCTGCCCTGTTGTGGGCTTGAAGCCCATATTTTCATAGGCGATCGGAATTGCTGGTGACTGCGCGCCCGCCCACGCGGCTAGGCGCACCTCGATGGCGGCCTGGATAATTGCATTGCTCATTGCAGATCCTGTACATAAGATTCGATGGCGGCCGGCAGGTTGGCCAGGGTGATGCGCACCATGCCTCTCGGCGCCTTCACGCGGCTGTGGCCATACTCGATGCGCCCGGCATACGGCAGGTTGTTCACGACCCAGCACTCTCCACCTGCCTTGAGGCTAGTGACCTGACCAGCAATGCGCGCGATGGCGGCGGCGCCGGACGTGTCGAGCAACGCGATCTCGCCCTGTGGCGGTAGCTCGCGCCCGAACTGCCAATTGCTACGCAGGCGCCCGGTGTCGACGGGCGTGTTCATGATGACGCCTTGGGATGCCAGCACTACCGCGTGGCGCACGGTCTTATCCATGTTGCCGCCGAAGTGTTCGAGGAACTTGGTCAAGTCTGCGCTAAATGAGCCTGCCATCAAAGCCCCCTGATCTGCAGCGTGAACAGCACGGCCACGTCGACCGGCGCCGTAGCTCCAACTGACTTGATCGTGTAGCTGGCGCCGCCGAACAGCACCAGGTCGGCTGTGGTCGGCTGCGGCATCGGCAAGCCGTTGCGTTGCAGCGGCGACAGCAGCAGCTTCTGATCGCCCGCTTGGATCAGCGTGCCGTCGATGTTTTCGGCATCGTAGGCGATCTTGACGCCCGTGCCTTCGTAATCGGTTGTCGTGCTGGGCGCTGCGCCCAGTTCTGGATCGTATGGCCCGATGACGACCTGGCGCAGCACCGCGATGCCGCCTTTACGGCGTAGGGACTGGTCGGCTCGGGCGGCGGTTTTGCTGTAGTCGGTCATATAAATCCTCTAGCCGCGCACCAACTTAATCGAATTGCCACCACCGGACGCCCCAAAGTAAGGAGCCAGTAGCGCATCCACGGCCACGAAGCGCTCGCGCGCGTCCGTGGTGTTCTGGAAATACTCATCTTCCAGCGGCCCCACCTTGGTCTTTTTGACCGAGTTCGAACCAGTATCGAGGTCAGGCAACAGTTCCGCGCCACTGCCAGCGCGCACGGCCAGGTCGATGCAGGCATTGACCACATCCACCGGCACGATATTGCTGGGCACGGGGAATCCGTCAACGACCACGTTGTAGCGAGGCCAGTCCAGCGCCTGCTCCTGATGTGCCCGGCGGCCGGCCCAGCGCGTGCGGTAGGTTGACATAAAGATCATCGCCTTGCGAAGGGCGATCTCCTTGTTTGCTTCGGTCAGCGCCGCCCAGGCGGTCAAGCCCAGGCTGGCGCAGCGCGCATCAGCTGCGGCAACGCTGGCGTAGGATTCGGCGGTGGGTAGGCCGGCGCCGGTTTCGAGGGTGAGGGTCATATCAGGGAACCATTGTTAAAAGTACAGGCTTGACCTTTTCACACAGGGCTTCGTGCCCCAGCGGTGAAGGGTGCGTCCCATCCAGGACGTGCGCGGGATTTGCCCAATGCCCAAGGGAGTCTGCAAGCGACTCAACATCGACATAAGGAAGGCCCGAATTTATTACCCTGTCACGCTGCTTTAGGCGCAAGGCATTCTGAGAAGGCGTGAAAGAATCGTTTGGCAGTGGCGTCAAGATAAGCACTTGATTCCCTGATTTTTTGTCAAGGTGGTACTGAATTAAGTCCATCATGAAATACCATTGACCATCCCAGTCAGCAGCATTCCCCGATAGCTGGGTGGGTGTCATTCCGTTGATGGTGTGGCTATGCACTACCATGATATCGAGCATGTTCAGGTCGACTATATCCCGCCCGTGCAGGTTAATTGCCTGCATAGACGAACCGGATATTGCGCCGTTGAAGTAAGACACCATTTTGCCGGTCGCGCGAACCCTGGCGGCGGCTTTAAAGATGTAAGGCGCCCCAATAACGCCAGACGAGTTAGGCGAGCCGACAAAAATCGAATCGCCAGCCCCGCCGATGGTCGTCATTTTCCTGTCGTAATGAAACAGCGCACCAACAATAGCCAATCCAGCAACGCCGGTTTCACGCGTTGACGTCACGACGCTGCCGGGATTGGCAACAGTGTCAACCCCAAACGTAGGATCGGCGGTGAGGATAGAAAAGCCTTCATTGACAGCATCCCACGCAGCCGGGAATCCTGTGCCAAGATCGCCAAAGGTAAATGTGTTGTTATTGCCAAGTCGGACGTTGCGCCAAAACAGCAACTCGTACTTTCCGTTATCCAACTCGCCAGCAGCGCGTGGCACGCTGCGGGCTGGCATCTTTGGCGATAATGCGATACCCGGCCTTCTGCGCATTGCTGTAGCATCTGCCCCGATTGCCGCAGGCACCGTCACGGGGCCGGTTGGCGCCCCAAAGCCCGACGAAGGCGCGGCGATATTAAACACCCCGCCAGGATAGGCAGTACTTGACGTAGCGACACAGGAATTATCAATTACGGCAGGGGTGGCAGTATGGTTGCCGAAAATCAACTGCACTGCGTGGAAAGGCCCCCAGGCACTAATCGCGCCCGCAAAGGACTTGGTGGCGGCGCCACTTGATACGGAATTCGTCGCGGCGGGCAATCCAGTTCCAGCAGCACGCATTGAGCCGACCAATTGATTGACTCGCAGAGGAATCTGGGTCGATCCATCGCCAACGGATGCCGCCACACCGGCGACATCCCTGCCGACGCGAGCAGCAGAGACGGCCGCATTTGCAGTTGTCGCAATCACACTCCCCGCCGAACACGTCACCAGCAAGCGCTGCTCGCCAGCATACGGCCCGATGGGCGCCAGCGCGCCACTGACAACCGCCCAGGACTGCAGCGAGTTCGTGCCGCCCAGTACCGGATCGAGCAGGTAGACGACGCCCGTGGCGCCTGGCGCGCCGGTGACGGTCAGGACCTGGCCCTCGGGCAGGGAAATGGTTTGCGGCAGGTCGCCGGCTTTAATGGTGGGCATGTCTGACCTTGTCTGGTTTAGATATGAAAAAGCCCGCGCGCGGCGGGCCTCGTGGTGCTGGGCGCTAGCCTCAATGCGGTGCCGCCGCTTTGATGGTTACTGGGTCAGCAGGGCCAGCAACTCAGCCTTGTCGGCGGCGGCCGGGAAGCTGATTCCCTTGGCGGTCAGCGCGGATTGCAGTTGGGCCTTGGTCATGCTGGCAGGGTCTGGCGCTGCGCCCTGGATGGCGGCCAGTGCTGCAGCCTCATCGCGCAGGCGCTGCGCCTCGGCCTCGTTGACGCGCTCCTGCTCTGCTAGGCGAGCAGCTTCGGCCGCTTGCGCCGCATCGCGCTCGATCAGCCGGTCACGCTCTGCGTCGAGTTCGCGTTCACGCTGCACCAGTGCGTCACGCGCAGCGATCAGCTCGGCCATGGTTGGCGCAGGCTGCAGCGGCACGGTCGGCTCGGGCGGGGTGTCGCCGCCGAACGCTTGATGCACTTCAGGGTCGAAGTCGGCCTTATTGATGATGATGAAGCCCTGCGGGTTGTCGCTCGACTCCGTGGAAACTACGCGGATGGTTTCGATGTTCATGGGGATTCCAGGTAACGCAGAGAGCCGAAGCCCTCCGCAGTTTCAAACGGCCGGGGCCGACTTAGCCTTTCAGCGTGGCGATGTTCTCGGTCTTCCAGGCCTTCATGCCGTAGACGCACGACACCATGAACATGGCCTTCTTGAAGCCCTTATAGGCATCGACCGCAAATACCAGACCGCTGCGTGGGTCCTGCACAACCATGCTATCGACTGCCGCGTCGCCGCCGGCCGGGTTGGCCATTGGGCGCATAGCGACTTCCAGCGCCGACTTGTGGAAGGCGATGTTGCCGGTGTAGCTGTTGGTGATGGTCATCGCCGTGGCTGATGCCGGGATCGCTTGACGCAGACCTGGCGCGGCCAGGGTGATGGTGCCGGGGGCCGAGGCGCCGGAGGCCACGACGTACTGGTTAGCATCGCCCGCGAAGGTGACAACGTCGCCCTGCAGCGAGGTGCCCGAGCCGGTGATCAGGGTAATTACCGTGGCGCCAACAGCATAGCCAGCAGCATTGGTGGTGTAGGCGGTGCCCGTGCCCTTCGTTACCAGCTGGATGCCGGCCGATTCCTTGATCATCAGGCCCTGCAGGTCCAGCAGCGTGCCTTGGCGCAGCAACTCGGTGCCACCCGCCGCGCTCGCGCTCTGCAGGCCAGTCAGGTTACGCAGCTTGGTGCCGGCGGTCGTGCTCAGTGCCAGCGTCACCTGGCCATCAATCGGGCAGCCGTTGTCGACCAGGATCTGGCGCATTTCCGCGACTTCGTTGAAGTTCGAGCCGAACGGGGTGGTGCCCGAGGTACCGAATGCGCGTGAGGCGTTCTTGTATAGTACGGCGGCGGCGGTCGCTTCCATCTGGTTGGCGATAGCACGGATGGCCTGAATGATCTGATCGCCGTAGATCGTCTCGAAGCCCGAGCCGTTGTTGACGTGCTTCATTTCCTCGCCAGTCCAAGGAATCTGGACACTGGCAGGCGTGTCGATGACCATGGTCTTGCTGTCGACCGTTTGATCGGTACCCTCCGGGATGGTCATGGATGGGGTGATACCCTGCACCACTGGTACGCGCGAGAAGTGCGATCGAACGGTATCGCCGAGGGCAGCGCCTTCAGTATTCATGTTCAGCGTGGCCGACGGCAAGATGCCGATCAGTTCGCGGCCGACCATATCGGCGGCCTTGTAGATGTCAGCCGCCAGGTTATTCAGTACGTTTGGCATAGTATTACCTTTCGTTGTGTCGAAAAAAGCCCGCGAAATTGCGGACCTATAGGTGATTTGAGTTTTTTGAATTGCAGGCTGTCCAGCCCAAAGCACCTCGTCGACATCCATCGAAGAGGCAAAGGCCCAGCGAATGCCGGGCCGGTGATGCGATACTGGTCTTGCGGTCACTTAATCGACGACAGTGGCGCCGGCGCGGAATGCCGCTGCGCGGTCGCCTTGGCTCATGCTGTCGAACTGGGCGCGGGGGATGGTCTTGCTGCCGCCGGCACCAGCGCCGCCGCCCTGAGCACCACCGCCGGATGCGCCGGAACCCTTGAGGATCATGTCTTTGTTGGCGTACTGGCCGACCATCACCTGGATGGCCTCATCGAAGTCGGCATGGTTGCCGTGGTTCGTGGAAGAGAAAATCGGGTTGCCCTGCTGGTCCAGCGGGACGAGCTTGCCGCCGTCGACCTTGAAGCGGCTGCCGAAGAAGGTTTGCGCCATGTCGGCCGGGATTGCCAATTTCTCGGCAATGAATTTGGAGCTGGCGAAGGAACCACCGATGATGTGGTTGTTCAGGTCGCCGGTGAGCTTGGCGTTCTGCTCGGTCAGCGCGCGCTGCTTTTCTTCGGCCGCGCGGGTTGCGGCGGCTACCGCTTCGTTCGCCGAGCGCGTTGCAGCGTCCTTGATCTCTTGCACCTTGGCGGCGGTGGTCAGGTCGCCAGAATTGATGTTAGCCATGGTCTGCAGTGCAGCAGCAGCGGCAGCGGCGTCCTCGATGCCGGCATCCTTGAATGGTTTCAGCGCAGCTTCGGCAGCCTCTTTTGCCTGGCGATGGCTCATTGCCTCGCCGTTCAGGCTGGAAATCTTCGCGACAGTAGCGGCAGCATCATGTGCGACCTCGCGGCCATCATCCAGCACATACACTGGCTTGCCATCTTGCAGTACCACATTGCCATTTGCGTCGAGTTTCAGTTTCATTTGAGAGCTTTCCGGGCATCCGCCCTATCAATGGCCTTCCGGCCGGTGCGCCGCGTCGCATCCGCTTGCGGCATAAAAAAACCGGCGCTAGGCCGGTCAGTTGAATTGCAGCGAGGGCTGCATTTTTTTGTCGATGTCCGCGAGCTTTACAACCAGCGGTGGCTTTCGTGTCTTGTGCTCGCTCAGCCCTTTGCCGCAGAGGCTGGCGAACTTGTCTTGTGCGTCGACGGCCGCCTTGGCTTCGAACCATGCGAACATCAGCGACCTAGCCGGCGCGACTTGCGCCTCCAACTGGTCGAGCACCCACGCTCGGAACTCGGCGCCCTTCTTGGTTCGCGCAAACATGCCGATCAGGTGCGCGCCCCGAAGGCTGAAAACGCGCGCTTCGGCCGTAATCCCCGAGAACCCCGAAACGGGGGTCACGATGAGATCGGTCATTGATGCCCGGAACTCTTTGTCGTGCAGTTGATAGAGGCGAGAAACTTTATCGCTCCGGCTGTAGCCGAGCGCGGCGGCAATATCGGCAGCCGTGAGCCACGATTGCCCGTTGCGCTCGATGACGCGGAGCTTGTGCCCATCGAAAATCAATTCATTCATTTGAAGCCTTTCGCTTGGTGCCCATCGGGCGTAAAAAAGGCCGCCTAGTTGCCCGGGCGGCCTGAAATGGTCGTAAAAAAAGCTCGTCGTAGCGAGCTTTAATAATTATTGGAATATTTTGTGGTCGATTTATGCGACAACAACCCTTTCGCCGCGCATGAGGCACAGCGTGCACAAGACTTGCTTCGTGCCGCCCGTCAACTTTCCACCCTTAAGCACCACGCCAATGGTCGAAACAATCACCTCGCGGCCGGCGCAGCGTGGGCACTGGAGCATATCGGGCGGCTTCGCGGCGTTTCGGGAGCGGCTATTCTTGCGCTCTGGCGGTGGCGGCGATTTGATGAGGTGAAGGGGCATTCCTGCATGGTATCACTTGCCGAATGCCGCCGCGTCCATTTCCGCCATGCGTTTGAGCGAAATCTCCAATCCCTTGTTGTTGACAAAGGCCGCGTCGCTCATGCCATCTTTGCGGTAGCGTTCGCCTTTCGCCTTACCAAGCACGTCATCCTGGACATTGGCTGGCTGCTGCTTGAGCCAATCGCGGTATGACGTATTAACATCGGCCGGGCCATCTGCTGCGGATCGCGTGCCAGTGAGCCGCTTCTGCCCTTTGAGCATCGCGATGCTGGAGCTTCGGCAATTCCAGTGCAGCCGGCCAGGTCCAGCCTCCCACGGTACGCTATGCCCAACTGGGGCATGCGACTGCGTATAGTGCAAGTGGTCGCGCGCCCTGCACGGCGAGCTGGTGCGCGAATCGAGCGTCGAAACCCAAACGATGTCCCCAAGGATATCTTCATTGTCATCATAGAACCGCGTGCGCACCATTTGGGCCGTGTGGCTGATCGAAGTTCGAACAATCGACTCCACCTCACGCCGACTCATGTCAAGCAATCCATCGGCATAGCCAGCAGCCTTCGTGCCACGAATCTCGCGAACGATCTCATCGGTCGTCTTGCCTGACGTGAAGCCGATGGCTATCGCATCCTTGATGCGCCGCAATCGATTCGATTCGAGTCCGGATGCCCACTCATTCAGCAATCGACCTTGCATCGGAGTCGACATCGCTGCAGCGTAAGCCTGTTCAGGGACAACTGCCGCGATGCTGAACGTAACCGGCGCCACGGATTTATACAGGTCGTACTGGAACTGGCCCTCGTAAGCCACGTAGGCCTGCAATTCAGCGGTCAGCCCAGTGTACAGCGCAGCATAGGCCTGTGCATTCAATTCGCGGACTGATGCAAGCAATTTATCCAGCCGCTGCACCTTGAAACTGACGGCATCGATGCCATCGAGCGCGATCAGCAGCGCTGCGGACATGTCGGTGTCGGTCTTGTTCAGCAGCGCGATCATGCGCCGGAGGACGTAGTTGCTGTAGTGCGTCAGGCTGATGCCGTGCCTTATTGACGCGTTGAGGATGGGATCAATCATAGCTCGTCTTTTTGCATTCGTGACTTTACCCACTGAGGGTTGCGCCCCATCGATTCAGCGGCTGCGGCAATGGACACGTATTTGACACCAAACAGGATCACTGGCTTCCGGTTTTTCGCCGGACGCCCCTTCTTTGCCGCACTCCACTGCGCCCTGAGCTCAGCCGGCGGGGAGTATGGGTCACGCGCTGCAATCGTGATCATCATCGCGGCTGCGCGCTTTGCTCGCGTGTCGGAGGACTGGGGTCGCCCCATACTTGATGCTGCAATCTTTTGCTTTGCCTCGGCCGTATGCCTTCGCCCCTTGCGTTCGACGGACATTCGCTGCTTTGCCTCTTCGGTGTGGCACGGAACACCGCGACGCAACTGCGATAACCTAGCCTTCGATTCCGGGGTGTGTCGAATGGTCCCACGCTGCGAAGCCGACATTTTTGCGCGGGTCTCTGGACTCGCTTTGAGGCCTTGATTGCTAGTTGCTATGCGCCGAATGTTGTAGCCGGCATCGACTGAGTTCAGTGCATCAATCCAGTGCTGCTCCCTCGCCGCCAATTCACCTTTATCCTCGACCGCTTCCATAATGCTGAACTCAAACCCGTCGGCGCCGTATCGATCCCACGCGCGCTGTAGTTTTGAGTTGGCGTGCTTCCCTCGTCGCAGGAAGCTGCGGTGATAGTTTAGCCTGGTGGTAAGCTTGGTGGCGCTGCCAATATAAGCTTTGCCGTTGATTTTGTTGCGGATAGCGTAGATACCGCTGGATGCTAAAATAGCGTCAGCCATGAGACTCCTAGATAGTCGATCGGTTAGAGCCGGACCGGTGTTTCAGCACCCGTTCGGCTCATCTATTTTACCGCGAAATACTGTATATTTATACAGTGCAATTAGACTCGCGAGACCCTATAGCACACCCAGATCCGGCCCCTGCAATTGCAATCTGTCTTGCTCGTCCTCCCAACTAACATCTGGCGAAAGGAATGCTCGACGCTGCATTTCTTCATGGAATGTTTCCTTCGAAATAAAGCCCCCTTGGACCGCCTTCAGCAAAACATCTGCGCTAGCTTGTGCCAAGTTAAACGTACCGAATTCTTTGTAAATGCCGATATGCCCGCCCTCAGGCTCGCCCACCCACTGCGCCATGAACTGCATCGCCTGGTCAGCTGCATCCTCGACGTTTTGAATAATTTTCTGAAGCGCGCATGTCCCTTGCTCATTATCAGATACGGTTTGGGCAACAGATGTGCCGCCCGGTTTGACGATTAACAACTCGGCACCCGCCTGACGCATTTGATCTTCCAGATCTAGTAAGGCTTTCCTGCCGGCCTCTACGGCAGCGCCAGAAATCTCCACGTATTTCATATCGGCATCGGGCGATTCCGACTTGACGGCGAAGCCGGCGCCGACCGTGATAGCGTTATCTCCAAGCATCTTGGTGAATAAGATCGGAACACTTAAAACATGAAGTGCATTTTGGCGATCACTTTTTGTCTGCCAGTGCTCCACGTTGCTGTGCGCCAGTTCCAGAAGCGGCGGCGTGGCCTGCATGTAGCCCAGGCGCTTGCCGTAGATGGGCACGAAGGGGATGATTTTCAGGCTGGTGACGCCCTCTTCATGCAGCGTCCACTCCTTTTTGCTGCCGGTTTCGCTCTGGCGCCAGGTCTGCCAAGTGCCCCGCCCCAGTACGCGGACCTGCTCGATTTCCTTGGTGTCGAAGTCGCCATTCGGCTCGGACACACTTTCCAGCAACCGCAGCTGGGTCAGCCCATCAAGGCTGGTCGCATTCTTCGGCAGCCAGCCCAGCACGTTCTGCACATGCACCTGGACGAAGTACGGGCGCACGCCAGCGGCCTGCTCGTCGGCCTTCGTGACCAAGTTGCCGGCCTTGGGGAAGTCGACCAGGATGCCAGCGAAGCCGTAGCCCATCGCCTCCTGAGTAATTTCCGACAGGAAACTATGCAGGTCCCGGCCGGACAAGTCGACGTTTTGCAGCCAAGGCTTGAGCCGTTCCGGCACGTCTTCGCCCAGCGTCACCGGCTTGCTGAACGGCTTGGCCGACAGCACGTCGATGGTGCGGGCGTAGGCCGGGAACAGCGTGGCCACAGCTAGGCGAAGGGTATAGCTCGCATCGTCCTCGCCTGGCCACTGCGGCAAATACCTCTTGCCAGCGGCCCGCATGGTCTTGGTGCCGCCCAGCAGCGCAGCGATCAGCGCGCAATCTTCGTTCAGCTTGGCCGCTTCGGCTGATTGTGTGCGTACATCGGTCATGGAAATCCTTGTTTTTTTACATGCGCAGCGGCGCGACGGTGGTGCCATTTTTCACAGACGGCCATTCGACGTCGATGCAGTATCCAATCGCCGTCGTGATGTGTTGGTACTTATTTTTCTGGTCTTCCTGAAAGGTCGACCCTTTTTCAAACTGAACGGTACTCAGCCCTTTGTCGCACCACTTTGCGGTGGCCGGGTTGATGAACAAGCTCAGTGCGCCGTCAGCGGATCGGATCTTGGCGCGCACCGCGTTCTGCCGATCTTTGATTGCTGGCGCCGCCGGCTTCACCTTGCGGGTGTAGCTCCACCCATTCGCCTTCAGCACTCCCTCGATGTCGGTGTAGTCCGATGCGTGGCCGTGCTTCTCACCAGCCCGCCCAGCCGGATCGCCGTAGATCAGCACATGTTTATTCTTGTGATCCTTGTACTTTTCCACGAACTCCAAGGCTGATTGCTTCGAAACCGCACTGGTCAGCACAATCTCATCCAACAGGTAGATGCTCGCGTCACGGCGGACGCCGATGGCGGAGGACAGCGGCGTGAAGTTTTGATCGTGCATCCACATCAACTGCTCGTGGGGCAGGATTAGCTCGCCGGTGTGGTTTGCCTTGCTGTAGTCCTCGTAAATACGGCCGGATGCCGTTTCGAACGAGGCCTCGAATTCTTGCTTGAACTGCTTGTCCGACATCGCGCGCTTCATCGCGGTGATCACATCCGGCGGCAGGATTTCGGCAGACTTCCAGTGGAAGACCCGGAAGTTCGGATCGGTGCCGCTCTCCGCCTGGGCGCACAGGTCGTAATAGTGGTTCAGACCGTCAGGCACACCAAGCAGCCAGCACCAGGCGCGATAGTCCGGCATGGTCGGGTTGACAGTGTTCAGCGCTGGAAGGATGTTCGCCTCCCAGGCGTCGGATTTAATATCGGCAAATTCATCGATTCCACCGCCAGTCCAAGGGATGCCCTCGATACGCTGCGGCTTGTCCAGGCCGATCACGTGAATCTCGCTGCCGTTGTCCAGATAGATGATTAGGTCCGACTCCGACGGCCGGCGACTGTGCATGCACGACAGCGTGAACGCCTTTAGATCGTCCCAGAAGATCTTCTTGGCCTGCGCATGTGTCGGCGCGGCAGCGAAATACATGCCCGCATAGGCAAATGCCTGTTTCACCAGAAAGCGCTTGAAACGCTCAGTCTTGCCGCTTCGGCGACCTGCCGGAACAAGCGGGAAGCGAATACCTTGCAGCACGGCGGCGATCAGCGCGAGCTGCACCGGGTGATCTTTCAGAGGATACCAGCGTGCTAGCTGACGGTCGAATAGCAGATTTCCGGTGCTCATGAGGGCAGCTTCGCAATAAGATCGGCAAGCAGTTGGGCGTTCGAATTGCCGCCACCCTTCTCGATTTGCTTGAGCTCGGCCTTGCGCCGCTCAATCTCCAGGCGCTTAATCTCCTCGTCCAGACTCTTGTCGGGGTCGACCTTGCGATTGACGTAGGCGTCGCCCACTTCCTTGGCCGCCTGCTCGATCACCGATACGGCCAGCGCGATGTTGCGCATGCCCTCGGCCTGCTGCGCCATTCTGGCTAGAGCGCGAAGGCGAAAGGCCCGGCTGGCGATGGGAATCTCTGCGACTTCGTTGCGGAACTTGGCCCGAGTGTCGTTGAATACTGTGCGCCATTTCAGGCTGAGGTTGCGCCCTACGTAGCAATTCGGGTCGTAAGCGGCCACCTGCTGCCGCATCACATCAAGCCCGAACTCCTCTTTTACTGCCTTCGAAACCTGCGTCGGCGTGTCAAAACAGGCCAGCGCTTGGACGATGAACAGCTTCACCTCGTCTCGTAGTGCTGCCATAAGTTGCCATCCGGTAAAAGTCGCGTAAAACTATGCGACCTTGAGCAGACAGGTTCCGCAAGCCCTCGCGATGTTGATTCTCGCCACTTCGGGCGGTGTCTTTGCTGCATCGATCATCCGCTGCACGTCCTGGCTGGCACCGTAGCGCCGGACCACGCCGATGAACTCCTCGACGTCGTGAGCGCGCATGCACAGCTTCGGCAATCCGTCCTTGGTGAATGCGGGCGCGCCGAATTCATCGTGCTCTTGGCCGATATGGAAAAGTTCGTGTTCGACCAGTGCGCAGAACTCAAGGTCGCTGCATGCTAGGCAATACGACGCGTCCAGGGTAATGAGGAAGTCCGGCACCATGCCGAACCAGTCGGCCATCTGCTGTTGCTGGCGACCTTTTTGCCACGGCCCGCAGCGGAACGTGACTTCTTCGCACTGGCCCAGCACGGTGCGGCCTGCCTTCACGAAGCCTTCCGGCGCCCACAGGAAGTGCACATCGGCATATTCCAGGTGGGCGTGGTCCTCGTTATAGAGTGCGCCGCCTTCGGTGAGGATGGTTGCGCGCGCCCACTTGAGCACCTCGGGTGCGGGCAGGTATCGGTTGTTCAGCGGATCGGTGAATTCGGGTGGCGGCACCGGGCGGCCGGAGCCTGGCGCAGCTGGTGGTCTGCGCGCCATGCTACTGGGCGCCATCGACGTCAAGCATCACGGGAGGCATCGTTGCGCCCATCACCCACAGCCGGACGGCGCCGCCAGCATTCAGCACGGCCAGTTCCTCAACGCTCGGGCGCCAGTACGACACCACTGCAGGTAGATCGCCGACGTGCGTGCGCGTGATAGGCAGCGCGCCACATGGCAGTTCGCCTTGGTCCCAGCCCGCTGGCGCGCCAAGCACGCCGTTGTTTGATGGGTGTTGAATTTTCTGCATGACTGCCTTCGTTATGTCACCGCCCGCGCGAGCCGGGCCGCGATGCTTTGCGGAGGAGGCGGCTAGCCTTGGTTCGTCGGTGAGCTGCGCCCGTTTTTTGAGCCTGCCACTGGAGAGCGCTGGCAGTCGCAAGTGTCAGGTGTATGGGATGCCGCCACGCCGGGCGTGCTTCATCATGGCCTGGTGCGCGGCCTCGGTGCGTTCACACATCCAGGCATCGAAGCCGATCGCTTCCGCGCAAAGCCAAGATCCATTCTTCACGATCCGTACTGCGCCCTTGAGCACTTCGGCGGCAATCCCATCGCCAGCCAGATAAATATTGCCCAACTCGTTCAGCCTGGCGCGCGTTACCTCGCCCGCAATGTCATCAGCAGCGATGACGCGACCAACGAGCACGCCATCCAGGTAGATGTTGGCGCCCATGTAGTCAGAGCGGTAGTCGGGGCTGGTCTTGTTAGCGGAGATTCGCATATCGTTTCCTTTAGGCGGTGAATGCGTGCAGCGCTGGCTTAGCCATTGCCCACAGCCACGGCCAAGCCAGCAGCACGAGCGCGACGATGGCGCCGCCAATCAAGGCGCCTGCCAAGACCATGGCGATAATAATCCTGCGGAAGTCGATATCTGGAAGCATCAGTGCACCTGTGAAGGGTTGCCATCGAATGCCAGGGTCGCCTGGACCTTGGCCTTGATTGCGGCGTCCTCAAGCTCCAGCGCCGCGATCTCTGTCTTGCGCCGCTGTAGTTCGGCGCCATGGTACGAGCCAGCCTCGATTGATTCGCGGTTCTTAATGTCGAACTGTGCGATCAGGCGGTTGTTTTCGTCTCGCTCGCGCATCTGCTCAGCCAGCCAATTGAACGCCGCAATGAAGCGCAGCTGCCATGCCAGCGCAGCAGCGCCGTCAAAGCGCATGGCCAACAGTGCGAAGCCATCCTTACTGATGGTGAACTGTCGGCGGGCGCGGCCACGACGGTCAGTCTCGTGGAATTCCCGGAACATCTCACCGCTAAAGCAAAATTCCTGGGAATTCATCGCCGCGATGATGCGGTCGATAGAGGCAAGCACGTTGCTGTGCGTGCGGCCGAAGCGCTCGGCAATCCGGCGCGACGTGGTGCAACCCTCGCCGCCGTCAAGCATGACCAGCTCGCGGTACAGCGCGATTGCGCCTGTCGATGTATTTGTTTGCATGATGCCGCCCTTCGTCAGTGGTCGTCGTTGAAATGGGTGCGCAGAAGCAGGGACGAGCTGCTTTCGGCTTGCAAACCTATCTGCGCATGGAAAAGAAAAGCCGCCAGCGCAGTGATGCGGCAGGCGGCGAAACCCGGCGTACCGGGCAAGGAGAACTGGAGCGGGTGACGGGAATCGAACCCGCGTGGAAAGCTTGGAAGGCTTCCGCTCTACCATTGAGCTACGCCTGCGAAATCTGGTTGCCAGTTGCAGCGTCTGGCGTCGGTTTGGCGCGCAGCCAAACGGCGGCGCCCGACTGATTGCCCTGATTGTTTGCTGGATGGCTACTTCACTGGGCACCTCCTTTTCAGGCCTGCGGCGGCATGATCGCGCGCGCATCCAGCCATTTCAGTTTCGTTCTTCGCTCTCAGCCTGGATCTGGCGCTCAGCAGCGATCAAGTTCCAGCCCAACTCCCTGCGAATTTCGTCAGGCGTAGGCGGCGGGTCTTCGGAGTGCGTGCGCCGCTCCAGGTACTCGCGTACCTTTTGTGGCGATGGATGTGTGGTATCGGTCACGGCGTCCTCGAAAAGTGAATCGCCAATGCAAAAAGCCACCGCGAGGGTGGCTTTCATTTGCTCCCGCGCTATCTGCGTGGTGAGCTATCTACGAATTTCAGGGCGAGCAGGTCCGGCGCTGGGTCCGGGTACTGTCGCGAGTTCCAGCTATCGGTGGCGCGATGCGCACATTACGATTTCCGGAAGAATTTTCTTGAAACTGTACGCACATTATACAGCCCAAATACTGTTTGTAAACACAGTCCGCAAAATTTTTACATCGTGACGCAGAGCTTGATGGCCTGATCTTCAGTAAAGCCCTCACGCAACAAGGCAAGATACTTCGCGCGCGACTCCTTCGCCTTCCAAGCAATAATCTCGATTTGCATCGGCCAGTTGTCGAGCAAATCGGCAAGTGACCGCCGCATTGCGCGCGCCACCTCCACGCGCTTCCTTTCGGCCTGATCGTCCTGGGCGCTCATAACTCACCGCCACGCAACAACCCGCCCGCCCGGCCTGAATGGCTGTCGTAAATGGCAGTCAGCTCGCTCACCATATCCTTGACCCGCTCCAGCTCCAGACCTGCCGCGCCGTGGATCGAAGCTGCACCAGATCCATTGCAACTCGCGCAGATGCCATGGCCCAGCAGCGCCTTGACGCCAGTACCGCTACACACCTTGCACTTGCTGTCGAGCCAGTAAGCCAGCGACTTCTCAGCCACGCGCCGGTAAAGCACCTGCGCCGCATCCGCATCCCATGCCGTGTTCACAGGCAGCCAACGGCGCGACTGTCCGCGCTTGATGACCTCGGCCGTCCAGATGCGTAGCAGTTGCGCCAGGTTCTGGTGATTGCCCTCGAACATGCGGTTGAGCGTGCCGTCAGCGTACTTCACGCGGCACAGTAAGGCCCCGATATCGCCAGCCAAAGCCGCAGCGGCCAGTGGGTCCGTCTGATGATGCAGGGCATCATCAAGCAGGTTGGTCGATCCGATTGAAGCGATGTAGCGGTCAGCAAAGCCCATGTATGCCTTTCAGTTGTTGGCCAATGTTAACACCCATTTTTAGTTTCAAATAGCCCTGTCCTGGATGATTTCTCATACCCTCAATACCCCTGTTTTATTGAACTCGCGGATCGCCGCCAGTGAAGCCTTGGAAATGTCGTAATTCGACACGCTGCGCAGGAAAACCATCGTTTTGCCGATGCCGTCACGCAGCACGCGCATTTCGTCGCCGTTGACGCCGAAGGTGCCGGTGCGTTGGGCGCGCGCCTGGATCTCGGCAACCGCTTCGACCATTGCCTGTGCCACCGGCAGGATGGCGTGGCCATCTGGCGCAATGCGGCGGGCCATGTCGGCGTTGCTCAGGAGGTCGTAGACGTGTCGCTCTTGGAAGTGGCCCTTGCCCATCGCTTCGCTGGCCTGGAATCCGGGCATTTCGAAGGCAATGTCTTTACGCAGGCCTGGCGGCAGCACGGCTGGCTTCGGGGTGTAGCGCTTGCGGGGCTTTTTGTTGGCGCTCATGCGGCACCGCCGATCTCGATGCGCACCGCGCCAGGCTTGGCGCCATACTCGCGCCGCAGCGTGACCGGATCGAACCGGACATCGTTGACGCCCAGGGCGTCGGCCACGCCGTCCAGCGATGGCTTCAGCGCCGCCAGCAGGTTATCGCGGTCGCGCGCACGGCGGTCCGGCTGGATGAACGTGATGGTCAGGGTGATGGCGCCGTCGCTGACTGTCTGGCCTTGCATCGCGTTTTTAGTGAGCAGCGCGGCACCGTCGCGCGCCTGCTTGCGCAGCGCCGATGTCGCGGCCCAGTGCAGGCCCTTGCTGCGGTTCGGATTCAGCTTGGCGCTTGGCCATGGCAAGGTGACTGCGATCATTGGCAAGCCTCCAGCGCACTGATAATTGCTCGCACGATGGCGACACGCGCCGCCGCATCGGCTGTCGCGTGGCCGGCGATCGCCTCAAATGCCGCGCCCTTTTCGTAATCGCGTGCCGTCGCCACCGCGTCAATCCCAGTGAAGCCGACGCTCATCTTGAACTGCCCGATCATCGGGCCGGCCGCCGCCCAGTCGCCCAGCCAGTCCGGTACCAGCGCCTGGCCGCGACTTGCGGCGGCGCCGGCCGGCGGCGTGCCGACCAGAGCGCCACCCACCTCGACAATGTTGGTCCAGCCAAGCAACTCGGCCAGGCGTTTGTTTGCTGCGATTATGTTTTCTTGGTTTTTCATTTAAAGCCTTTTAAGCCGTTTTTTTTGATGGGTACGTCACTTCGTAGCGGCCATGGCCCTTGCGCAGTGCGGCGGTGCCTCTGGCAAATCCTGAGCGGCATTCGCAGCCTGGACGCTCGGGCGTTTCCCCCTGTGCGACTCCCAATCGAAGACCACCAGCCTGCCGCCGCCCTCGCGCAATCGGTCGAATGCGCGCGCTCCCAGGAACTGCTCCAGGCCGGCCGCGTCGAGGTTGCTGATGACGATGGTCGGGCGCGCTGCCTCGTAGCGTCCGTTGATGATCTCGAACAGGATCAGCTTTTCCGTGTCGCTGCCGTGCTGCACGCCCACCTCGTCGAGGATCAGCAGATCAGGGTCGACCAGGTCGCGAATGGCCTGGGCCTCGGTGCGCCCGGCGCCTTTGCCGTAGGTTTCCTTGACGGAGCGCACCGCGCGCATCACCGACGTGAAGACCGCCTGGCGCCCTTGCGCCATGATGTGGTGGGCAATGCCCACGGCCAGGTGGGTCTTGCCGGTGCCGACATCGCCAGCGAAGATCAGGCATGCGCCAGTGGCCCGGGCGTCTTCGAAGTTCTCGGCGTACCGGGTGGCCACGGCCAGCGCACGCTCGGCGCCAGGGCAATCCGGCCGGTACGATTCGAGGCGGCGATCAGTGAAGCGCTCGGGAATGGCGGCACGGCCGAGCTTGGCGCTCCATTCGCGCGCCTTGAGCTCCTGGCGCCATTCGGCGCGCTGCTCGGCCTCGCGTACCTGGTCCTCGACGTTCATGCAATCCGGGCACGCGGACCAGGCGCCGCGAATCAGCATTGCCGTGTACTCGCCGTGCATCGGGCACCGCTCGATCTGCGCGCTGGCGTAGCGCTTCTTGCCTTCAAAAGGTGCCATCTGCCCCAACGCCCTTGTGGTAATCCTGCTTGCCAAAGTTTCCATGCTGTGCCGTCTTTCCGCCCAAAGGCGTTCGTTTCATCGTCAGTTGATCCCACTTCTCGCGCAACTTTGCCGGCGAGAGGATGTTCGAGCACCAGAACGCGTCTCCCTGGGCCCATTGGAAAAGTTCGCAGATTTCCGCGTGGGTGCGCTTGTCCCGCTCGCGCAGCAGACGCACATCATCGGCCCAGCCCTCGAAGTTCGGCTGCTTTGCAGCGGCATTGTTCGCCAGCACCCGGCCGAACAGCCAACGGGCGCACTTCTCGTCGTCAGCGCTGTGCTTGCGCTTCTCCCTGACTTCCTTGATATCGACCACAGGCACCGTTGGAATCGCCGCGTCGGGGATTTTCTCCGACAAGGTTTTATATATTGGTGATTGGGTATTGGGTATTGGTGTTTGGGTAGCCGTTGCAGGCGTTGCAGGTGCCGTTACAGGTGGCGTTTCAGGTTTCGAGCTTTTCGGGGACTGCAACGCACCCGCCATCGCTCGGAGTTCCTTGATTCCGATATTCCAGGCAGCGTGCTGCCCAGCTGCCGTAAGCTGCGCAAACAGGGCTGCACGCTCGTCTCTATGCCGCCTCATGCGTGTTTCCTCGTTCGCTTTCTTTGCTTCTCGCTCTGGCTCGCCGGCCTGGAATGCGAAGATAATTTCGTCGCAGGTTTTGTGGTGCCAGCCATCGGCAGCGAGAGAAAAAAACTCTTTGAGAACGACGTCAACCGCTTTTTTTTCTTCGCGGCTGCGTGCGCGGACGACACGTTTTATTTCCTCAGCGTCCGGATCGAGTGGCAATTCCTTGTCGAGGTAGCGTCGAATCATGCGGCAATAGATCCCGTCCTCGCAGGCGGATAGGTGCGAGGTATTCTTGTCGTAGTCGCCAATATGGTGCTCGAAGTAGTTCAAGGTCGGGCCTCCATAAACAGTGATTCTTGAATCGGTGCCGTCTTGCGGTTCCAGAAAGTGAGCGCCTGGTGCGACTCGATCCGCTCGCGCATGATTGCCGCCCTCGCCTCCTTGGTTGGCGGCGTGTAGGTGCCGCGCCAGGCCGAATCGATACCCACGTTTTGCCCGATGTTCGTGCTGTCGGCACTGGCGAACGGGAAGCGCGAGAAGATAGCTGGGTCGAGCATACGCAGGCCGTGCAGCTTGCAGGCAGGCCTGCCAGATTTATCGCAGATGACATCCATAGCCTGCGCCATGCGCGTCCACCAAGCCGGTGTACCGATCTGCGCAAACTCGCCCGAACTGCCAAGGCAGATGCGCGGCCATTCGTTGACGAGGCAGTCCAGGCGGCCCAGCGATTCGTGCAAGTGCCATACCGGCGCGCCGACATGCGGCGCCGACGTGCGCCATGGCCACTCGGCCAGCAGCGCGTCGTTGGCCGCCTCGTCGCCGTCGATGACGTCCGGAATTACCGCGAAATCGAAATTCGGGTAGCGGTGCAACTCGCCCACCCATTCGTAGAATAACGACCAGTCAGTGATGGGCTGGCCGCTGCGCCAGGCCGAGAACGCCCCGTTGTCGACGGCGAACGACTGCGCCACTTCCAGGGCGATGGTCAGTTGGTCTGGATGGCGGAAGGAAACGAAGGCATGCCCGCCGCTGACGGCGCGCACGGCGGCCGTGGCCGGTGTAATTGGTAGCCCGTGATAATGGATCATGGGCGAGCCTCCTGCGCACGCGCGCCGAACAGCGCAGCCACCAACGGATCGCCGACGGCGCCCGCCTTGCGGATCCAGTACTTGCTGCGCCAGCGCGCCTTCATCGAGTCCCAGCGGCCGTCCTGCTTGGCCTTGGCCTCGAAGCGCAGGCGAACCTGGCGCTTGGTCAGGTGCTGCAGTTTGCATGGCGCGTCCGGCAGATCACCCACGGCATACACCGCCATAGCGGCGCCGGCGCGCGGGTGCGGTTTCCAGCTGACGATGTAAATTTTGCGCCCGGCGTGCAGCAGGCGAACCCACCGCAACACGGCTGCCTGGCTGACTCCTGACTTGATAACGATCTCGGCCTTGGTGCCGGGCATGGCGCCAAGCACGAATTCACTGAAATTTGCGCGCGTCACTTTGCATTCTCCTCGTCCATCAGTTCCATATCGAACAACGTGGGCATGCTGACTTCGCGCTCCATGGCTTGGCAGTAGTGCACCTGGTCGGTGAAATATGCCGGGTTCAGTTCGCTGCCGGCGCCGCGGCGGCCCAGCTTCATCGCGCGCACGGGCACGGTACCCAGACCACAGAACGGGTCGTAGATCACCTCGCCCGGGTTGCTGTAGCGGCCGATCAGCCGGTCAACGATATCGATCTGGAACGGGCAAACATGCTTTTCGACCGCGCGCGCCGACTGCTCGCCGTTCAGGGTGCGCATACGCACGATGTCGTGCCACACGGCCGGGTCGGCGCTGCCAGGCGCCAGGCTGAGGTAATCAGCAGGCAGTGCCTTGCCGGCCAGCAGCGCCTCGCCGACCGCGACGTGGTACTCGTAGTTATAGACGTTGTCCAACGACATGCTGGTGAACAGCTTCGCCAACTTGCCCGGGCCGAAGCTGGCCAGCTCGGCCGCACCCAGCAGGCGGTCGCCGCTCGAGCGCCAGAACGCATGCGCGTCGACCTGCCAGCGTGCCACGCTGTAACCGGTACCGGGAATCGGTGCAGCCTTGCGGTCGAAGGGGATGCGATCGCCTGCATCGTCCTGGCACATCGGCTTGGCCTTGGTGACTGGCGTGTCGGCATAGCCGCGTGAGCGGTCCGTCTGTGGCTTGTGGAACAGCAAAATGTATTCAGGCGAGCCGACGCCCATCTTCGTGCCGTCCTTACACACCTCGGAATAGCCCAGGCGGTAGGTCTGGTTGTTTTCGCGCACGACGTCAGTCACGACCGTGATCATGCCCATGTAGTCGAAGCCATGCTTGATGCCGTGGAACAGCGCCTCGGCATGAAACGGGCTGACGGTGGGCACGCCGGCGCCGGTCACGTTGCCGAAATTAATGCGGTCTTTGACGTGGCAAGCGTAGATGCGGCCCGGCTGCAGGATGCGCAACAATTCAGGCGTCAGGAAATCCATCTGCGCCCAGAAGTGGTCATTGTCCTGGGTATGGCCGAAATCGTTATAGCTAGGCGTGTATTCGTAATGGTTGGCGAACGGGACGCTGGTGATGATCATGCCGACCGAGTTTTCCGGCTGCTGCATGGCTTCGAGCACGCAATCGTTATTTGCCACCGAAAAGCGCTCACCGGCTACCACGGCGCGCTCGACGCCAATGGTGCGCGCCAGCGAATCCTGCATCGACAGCTGGTCCAGGCCGTAGGCGCGGATGATTTGCCCCATCTTGGCCTGCATTTCGTCGTGGCGGCGCCATTTCTCCATAAGGTCGGCCAGCACTTTGCGCTCGACTTCCGTGTGGATGATGTCGATCCGGACCGCGTGCGGCTGCTGGAAGCGCTGGACCCGGTGAATAGCCTGGATGAAATCGTTAAATTTGAAGCCAATGCCGGCGAAAATCTCACGGTGGCAATGCACCTGGAAGTTGCAGCCGCTGCCGGCAATGATCGGCTTGGTCGACAGGTCCTTGATCTTGCCGTCGCTGAAATCAGCGATGCGCTGTTCGCGCTGGTCCAGGTCCTGCGTGCCCCACACGCTCACCACGCCCGGCATAGCTGCCTGAATGGCATGGCGCTCGTCCTCGAGGTCGTGCCAGATCAGGAAGTGATCTTCAGGATCTGCAGCCATGATCTCGGCAACCTTGGCGACGCGCGCGGCCATGCTATCGCGCTTCTCGCCTGCGGCGGCCGACAGCCCCATGGCTACGTTCGGGATCAGCAGGCCCTGGCCGTTCTTTTCGGCGCCGGCCGTGCTGTAATTGCTTGGCACCTCGTGAAAGCGCACGTCCAACGCGGGCAGATCATAGCCCTCGTCCGAGTGGCCCAGGTCGCTCGGGCGCTGGATGAAAACAGCCCAGCTGGCCACCCACAGCCAGAATTCCTGCTCTTTATGCGGATAAAGGGTTAGATTGCCGGCCTTCTCGCTGTCGCGCTGGAAGAAGCGCGTCAGGGCCTGGCCCGTATCCATCACGCCCAGGTAGCCGGCATAGTGGATCAGCTCCTTAAAGCGGTTCGGGCTCGGCGTGGCCGTGTAGACAAATTTAAACTCGACGCCATCGAACATCGGCAAGAATTCCTGGTACGTCTTGCTGCCGTAGCTGCGCAGTACGCTGGCCTCGTCCAGTCCGGACGCCTGCCACTTCGTCACGTCGACCTTGGCTTCACGGACCGATTCGTAGTTCGTCATGTAGATCGTGGCCGGATCATCGATTTCCGCATCGGTGCGAATGAAGCGCAGGTCGACCGCCTGATCGCCAGTGAAGCGCTTCGCCACCTCGCGCGAGAACTCCTGACGCACGCCCAGCGGCGCGACGATGCCGCGAATGCCGCCCGGCCGGTGGATGCCGATCTGGCGCATCACTTCCAGGTTGGTACTGGTCTTGTGCAGGCCGAACGAGGCGAAGATGGCGCGCTGGCCGCCGGCGAGCGCCCAACGCACGATGTCACGGGTATGCGGCTTCAGTCCAGGATGGATATCGGCCAGCGGCACGTCGAAGCCCTTGCGCTGGGCCAGCTTGATCTTTGCGTGCAGGAATTCGCTGTACGCAACTTCTTTCAGGTGTTTTTGCTCTTGTGGGCTAAATGCGCTCATGCTTTCTCCGTAATATTTTGCGTGGTGGCCGCCGCCGCAGCGGCTGGCCGTTTTTTGTTCAAGGCATGCGCGCACACCGCCATCAGCTCCGCCTGGGTGCCGTAGCGCCGCTCAAAGCGAGCCTTCCAGGGGTGAATGGCCAGCATCGTCTTGTCTTCTCCGGTGCCATCCTGGTGGTGACCGGCGCAAAGTGGCAACACGAGCTGGTGGCAGCCAGGCTTCGTACGGCCATCGACGTGGTGGATGCTGACGTGCGGATTGAAGTTGCCATCCTTCATGCAGGCGATGCAGCCAAGCGCCGCCAGGCGAGTCCACATCAGCTTTTCGGCGGCGGTGACGGCGAGTTCCTTTGATTTCAGCTTCGCCTTCTTTGCCGGCGCCGTGCGCTGGTGCGACTGCACGGAGAGCATGCCGGTGCTGGCTGCTGGTGATTGGCGCTTGAATGGCGTGCGCGCCAGGGGCTTGCCGGGCTTCATGGGGGTGCGCTTCATACGATCGCCCCCTCGCCTGCCATCACGCCAGTGATTTGCTCAAGCGTCTGCCTGCCATGTTTTTTGCTTGGCATCATCATCACTTGGCCGGTGCTGCGCTCTAGTTCGATATACCGCCGATAAAGGTCAGGGTTCAGGCGCGCAGCCGTCGTCAAGTCAGCCTTGTTACTCATGATGCAAAAACAACACGAGAAGCGCGACATGCCTGCGGCATAAACCCAGTGCGGCGACTGGCCGGCGGCCGCGATGTGGGCAAATACATCGCCAGTGGTCCAGTCGTGGATCGGCAGCCAGTCGTACCACTCGCGGCCAGCCTTGCTATTGCCCTCGTGCCGCTTGAATGGCGTCAATTTGGAGCGCCCCGGCGATTCCTCGGCGCGCATGCCCATGCAGTTGACGACCAAGCCCCACGCTTCGATGCCGTCCGCCTTGCGTTCGCGCGTGACGGCGCGAACGGTGCGCTCGATCGGCCCGCGCTTCAGGTCGCTCGTGCACTGGCGCTGCGATGGCGATGGGAACATGCCACGTTCCTCGATCATCTGCAGCAGGCCTCGCCGGGAACTGCAGACGTGCAGTGGCTCGCCGGCGGTCGTCGCCTTGATGTGATCAACCGCGCCTGGCCATTCGACTTCACCCAGATCGGCGTGCACGATGACGCGCTGCGCAGCCGGCACCAGGTCGCGCAGCATCAGGTACATGGCCTGGCTATCCTTGCCACCACTGTGATTAATCACGAAGACTGCGCCGCGTGCGATTAAGTTGATGATTTGCTCGGGCAGCTGCGCGATGCCGGCCGCGAATAATTCGGACTGGTTCATTGTCAATCCTCCATCGCGCGCTTGATGCCAGCACTATCGAGACCGGCAGCCTTGCAGCCCAGGCGGGTGGCGTGGAAGTAGGCCTGCGTTTCGCTTTCGTGGCCGACAATGGCCAGGCCGGCATCGACCAGGCGCTGCATCGCTTCCCGCGCAGTACCAGAAATGTTGGCGCAGTAGTAATTACGCAAACCCCAGTGATATTTCCGGCGTTCCGGCACGGCGCCCAGCATGTGCTGCAGCTTGGCGAAGTCGCCAGGCGTGATGGCGTCACGGATGGCGGCCAGCGCGCAGGCGGCGCATTTGCCGTGCTGGTCCAGCTGCTTGGCGGTACTGGCCTTGCCGCAGGCGCAGCGCTTGCGGATTAGCGAAAAGTCTGGCGCGACCTGGTTGGCCAGGTGCTGGCGTTCCACGCGGGAGAGGTCGTACATCATGCGAACCTCGCAATCTCACGCTCATGCGCGAAGTTGGCGACAATCAGCGCTTTAGCCATGGGCGGGCACACCGAATTGCCGCACATGCGCACCTGAGCGCTCTTCGTCAGTTTCAGGCCCTGCGCTGGGTCGTCGCCGATGATGTAGTCGTCAGGGAAGCCCTGGGCCCGGAATAGTTCGCGCGGCTGCAGCATGCGCAGGCCGATATCCACGATCTGGTAATCCTGGCCGTGGATCGTCACCAGGCCGAAGCGGTCACGGCTCGTGACGGTGGCCAGGGGCCCGTTGATCTCGGGCGCTTGGTCCGTGCCGTAGTAGCTCAGCAGGAACGCACGCACCTCGGCGTGGTGCTGGCCGCCGGCGCTGACCGTGCCCAGCGGCTCGTCGGTACCAGCCGCCGTGCTGGTGCCGCGCAGCTTGATCATGTTGCTCGTAACCAGCGCGGACTTGCCGCCCCCTCCAGCCGTGACCGTGCCTAGCGGCGCATCAGCGGCGTGGCCGACGCTGGCGCCCATGTCACGCTGGATATGCGCCGACACCACGCTGAAGTGCCCGCCCTTGACCTGGGCGCAGATGGTGCGCAGCGGCTCGTCGGCCGGCATCACGCGCTGATTGCTCGCGTTGGCGTGCTCGGTTAAGAATGCCGTTACTAGGCTGTGGTGATCGCATGCGGTGACCGTGCCGATAGGATCGGCTAGGTCGGACCCCACGACGCCCGTGTAATGTTTGGCCAGGAACGCTGTGGCCACCGCCTTGTTGCCGCTGGCCGTCACGGTACCCAGTGGGGCCTCGACGTCATGCGCCCCGGTGCCCCAGCGCTTTACACCGCCGGGCGATACCTCACCATGGGCGGCATCGACCAGCACGGCAGATACCAGCGCATGCTTGCTCTCGCCGACGACTGTGCCCAGCGGCTTTTCAATATCAAGCGCACGCGGCTCCTGCGCCGCGCGCACCAGCATGACGTTTTCCTCCTCCCCGCAGCGCGGGCATTCGGCGGGCGCCAATCCGCCGACGCAGGTAGCGTGCTGGTCGTGAAATTTGTCACCACAAGCCTTGCAGTGGTACAGCGCCGGCCGCTCGCCATATCCAGTCTGCACCAGCGTGGCCACGCCCAGCGCCTTCTCGCCGCGGTGCGCGCCGGTGATAGTGCGGAACGGCTCACCTATCGATTCCGTGCGGTCGCCGCCCTGGTGCGTTACCGGGACGATGGTCGGCGCGCAGAAATAGCTGTCGTTGCACGCCAGCAGCGTGCCGAACGGCCTGGCAGTTGGGCGCGGCTCGTCAGCGCGTGCTGGGCCGCCGGCGCCGACGATGAACGGATCGTCCGCGTCGACGACGTAGCGCATGATGCCCTTGGCGATGCGGCGCAGCGTGGCCGGTGCCAGCGGCTTGTCGCGCTCGAAGATCGACGGGCAAGGCAGGCTGAAGTCGATACACTCGGCCGCCGTGCGGTACGGCAGCAGCTTGCCGGCGCGCACACCGATGCTGCCAGGCGCACCATGCGTAGGCTCTGGCCATTTGATGGCAATACCGTCACGGCGCGCCACTAGGAAGAAACGCTTGCGAATGGTGGGCGTGTTGTGGTCGCAGCCGCGCATTTCGCGGAACTCGACCGCATAGCCCTGCGCACGCAGTTGGCGAATGAAGCTATCGAAGGTCTTGCCCTTCTTGGCCGGGTCCGGTTTGGCGCTGCCGTCGGCTTCGACCAGCAGCGGTCCCCACGTTTTGAATTCCTCGACGTTTTCTAGCATGATCACGCGCGGCTTGCACTTGGCTGCCCAGCGCAGCGCCACCCAGGCCAGGCCACGGATGCGTTTTTCGACCGGCTTGCCACCCTTGGCCTTGCTGAAATGCTTACAGTCAGGCGACAACCAGACCAGGCCCACTGGTCGGTTTCCCGTCACCTTGATCGGGTCGACGTCCCACACGCTCTCGCACAGGTGCGTGGTGTGCGGATGGTTCGCCGCGTGCATGGCCAGAGCTTCGGGGTCATGGTTGATGGCGATGTCGACCGGACGACCGAATGCCTGCTCCAGGCCGGTGCTGGTCCCGCCGCCGCCGGCGAAGTTGTCGATGATGAGCTCATTGCCCAAGTCGAGGGATAATGTGAAGGAATCGCGCTTCATGGACGCACCTCCGCGCCAGCTGGGCCGAAAAACGCCGCTACCAGTGGATCGCGCGTCGGCGTCCCGCACCAGGCGCGCACCGAGTAAGGCACATCGTCACCCATGATGTGCAAGTGGCGGCCGGGCACCTCCGGCTTGCGGTCCTTGACCGCTGGCGGTACGGTGCTGCGCTGCGCCGCAACTCTCGGCTCCGACAGTGTGGCGATGAAAGCGTCCACGACGCCCTGGTCGTCGCTCAGTTGGAATGACGGCTTGCCGATGTAGCTCGCTGTGCCGCCGATGTAGCGCGCCAGCTCGATCACGCCGGCGTTGCGCAGGGTCTTGACGTACTTGCGCGCACCGGAATGTGAGAATCCGAGGAAGAAGCAGACCTCATCCACTATCATTTCTCGCGTCGCGAACTCAGCGATCAGTGCTTTCGTCTGCTTGACGCGGCGCTCGGTAGCTGTGGTGCGCCGCTTAGCCGGGGCTGGCGCGACTGGGCGCGACTGGGGGATTGCGGCCAGGATTTCGGCGGCCAAGTCGGCTTTGGCGGAATTGCGGATGGCGCTCATTGGCTCACCGCCTTCCGGCAAGCATTGTCCAGGCGGCGCTTGATGTTGTAGGCAGCGCGCTTTGCGGCTAGGTAGGCGGCGTATTCGATGGCGGTTGCGGCCTTTAATTCCTCGCCATCCGGGCCATTGATGTTGATATGACCCTCGCCGCACTCGTAGTCGCGGATCGCGTCATGGTATTGATGCTTAGCCATATCGACGGCATTGATGGCTCGGCTGTGATCGATCGCAAGCTGGCCGATGGCGAGCAGCGCTACGAGGGCTTGCACGTCTACCGACGAAGCAGGTGCTTTTGAATTTGGACGGACATTCATGATTCAGCACCCCCGATTTTTGCATACTTCCGTACCAGGAAGACCTGGCCAGCGCCGGTCACCATGGCGGTGAACGTCGGATGCTCGACGCCCTTGCTATCCTTGTACGGGCTTCCCTCGATGACGGTGAAATAGCCCTTGTCGATGTATTTCTGATACGGCATGCGGCTGCCCTCGATCAGAATATGATCCTCGCGCAGGCGCCTGAAAAGCTTGGTGCGCCCGATGCCGATCATCTTGCCTACCTTGTCGATGTGGCACACGCCATCGATGGCGCGGATTGTTTCAGCAAACAAAACCTTCGGCGCGTCACCGGCGATTTTGGCTGCTTGTTCTTCGATGATTTCGGCCTGCTCTGCGGCCAAACGTAGCGCGGCGCTGAAAGTTGTAGGCGTTTTGATGGCTGGCACCGCGATGACCGCTTCCAGCTCCATCCAGCGATCAACGATGCGGCCAGTGAACTCGGGCGACAGGCGCGCAACCAGGACGAGGGAATCGCGCTTGGTCAGCTGGTGCATTGGATACTCGCGGCCGCCAATTGTTGCGCGGTACTGGCATTCCACAGATTGTGTTATGCCCTGCGCGGCCAAGTCGCGGGCCGTGCGCAGCACCTGGTCATGACGTTTGCTGGTCAGCGCCGCAATTTCGACGCTGGTCATCAGCAAACCGCCTGGTGGTATAATCATTTCCATCGTGTTTCCTCACGTAAAGTTTTACAGAAGCCAGCCTGCCAGCTGGCTTTTTTCATTTCTGGCCTTGCAGTTCCTGCAGCATCGAGCTGTAGTGCGTCAGCGCGCGGACGTGGCCGGGGTCCGGGTCGTGCGGTCGGACGTAGTTCGGGTCCGGATCGAACTGCTTGTGCACTTGGCCGGCCTGATTGGCCTGCGCCAGCACGCCGCCTTCCGCCTGCATCGTCGTCCGGGTCAAACTGCCACCTCTGGCGCGGCTGGCATGGCGATAGCCTTGAGCTCGCGGATTGCGATATCGCTGACTTCATGCGCGCGGATCAGCATCGTGGCGCCGATATCCAGGCGGCCGTGGCGAATCTTGCTGATGACCGGCGGCGCGACTTCGAGCGCGCGCGACAGCGCCGCATCAGTCTTCAGGCCCAGCTTCGCCATGACGGCGTTGAGCAGTTTGTTGTTGCCGCTGGCGTTATCGAGCGAGCGATTTGTTTGGCTCATGTCATATTCCTAATTGATGGTGATTAAAATGGCCGTTTCCGGCCGTGCGATGCTGTAGCTGTCGAGTGCCGGTTCGTTATGGCGGCTTGAGAGTCTTTTCAATCGCTTCGCTCAACTCGTTGCCTGCTACCCAGTGCGCCCTGTCCAGCTGCGCTTTCTCTTGCGGCGACGATCCATTCCTTGCCGCAAGAGCCTTCGCCTTTCTTGTTTCATCCCACCGCCGCGCCCGCTGGATGATCTTTTCCTCATCTGCGGTCACGGTCATGGGTCACTTCCGTGTTGTGGCTGCATCAGCCCTCCTGCGTTTTCAGGTTTAGTCGACCATGCCGGTCGGCTTCGAGCGCACCACGCGAAACCCTTTAAAACAACGCCGATCGGTGCGGCGACACGCCGTGATTAATCTGCGGGCCCGGAAAGTGGGTCTTGCGCGGGCCCTTGACGGGTCTTTGAATAATCACGATGGGCCGTATATCCTTTGTCTTATCGATGCCAGGCCACGGGATAGCAAGATCGCGCAGCACCTTGCTTTGCGGGATATCGGCGGCCAGGCACTTGGCGGCAAACGAAACGTATTCATCGGCGTTGAAGCGGGTTTTCACTACGATATCGCGGGTAGTTTTCATAATTTTTCCTATTGGTCGGGTTACAGGACTTCGGTGGTGTGGGTGCTACAACAAAATGGCGAGAGATTCCAGCATGTTAAATTGTCAATTCCACTCAACAACTTACGAAGAAATCCCCCATGGACGAAAATCAATACGCAGCTTCTTTATTTATCGAGAACAAAAAATCAATCCCTTGGCCGCCCGGCGTCCCGCTTCCGGTAGTTGGCGACTTGGTGCTGATCGAGCACGATGGCGAGACGTATTCACTGAAAGTGGAATCTCGGCTCTTTGCCGTGGTGCCGGACGAAGATGGCGAAATGAAGGCGCTCATCACGATCAGGGCAATATCTCAACCAGTGGCGCGACCTGGACGTGCTTCGGTCCATCCACTGAAAATTTGATTGCAGGCGAGCGCGGGCCGACGGCGTTGACCAGGTATGCGCAAGCGCCAGGGCGAAGTGAAATGGTGGCGATGAGCTTGCCGTCTTTTTCTTCGCACTCGAAAACTGGATCGAATGGGCTGGAATCTGCCGGCGTGGCGGGCGCAATGCGTATCGGCGCAGCATCACAGTACGCGGCGGCGCTTACCCAGGCGGTATCGCCCTGCTTGCCCAGCACTTCGAGCAACGCCGTGTGCTTGCGCAGCTCGGCCAGGATCAGGGCTGGCGTGTCGTCGGCGACCAGGGTGCTGGCGACGAATTCAGCGCAGGAACTTCCGCCGCCCGTCAGCGGCCCAGCGTCAGGCAATGCGCTCACGGCATTGGCAGCGGTGTTGTGCAGTTCCAGCAGCGCCGGAAGGTCAGTCGTTGCGCAGCGCGTCATGGCGGCAGCAGTAAGTGCGCTCAGTGCGGTGGAAATTGCTTGTTTGTTATTCATTTTTACGCTTTCAAAGGGTTGACATGGGCTTGCGAGACAAAATCGCTTTGCTGCTTTGGCGGGATGTAGACGGCTACCAACCGGAACTGGGTTGCCAGGGTAATCACCGCAACGTCTCCCTGCTCACGCGCTTTCGCTATGCGCGAAGCTGGTTTGCCGAGGGCTGGATCGCCAACTGGAAGTGGTGGATCACGACGATCCTCGCCACTTGCGCCGTTGCCGCCGCCATCGTGCCGCTGTACTTGAACGTCACCAAATCCGGTGAGCAAGTGGATGGTCGTGGCGGGGAACTGCTGCTTAAGTGCGTCGAGGAGCGCAAATGCATCGTCCGAATCGAGCCGATCCCGCAGCGAAACGACAAGATCATCCCCAGCGCAGACGGCAATGGGCGCGATCACCAGCGGGCGCCGGAACAATGAGGGCAGCCAGCTCATGCCTTCCCCTGCGCGTCGATGCCGACAGCAGCGTGATCTGGCACGGTGTCAAAGATGCGGTTCGTCGCGGGAGGCTGGCGGCTGGCACGGCCTTCTTCGGGGGTGAGGTTGGCGGCGCGGCGTGTATTTGCGCGGGAAGGCGATTCGTCCTTAGATTTCGATTTTCGGATCGCATCAAGCGAGGCGAATACTTTAGGGCGCGCCAGCCGCAAGAACATCAAGCGTGATTTAGGAATCCCGCCATCCGCAGTTCTCCACTGCGAAACCGCAGCGTCGCTTACGTCGCACAGTTCAGCAACTACCGATGTCCCGCCTATGGCATCAATGATCTCGTCAGGCGTAAGTTGTTTTTCCATTTCCCTATTTTAAGCGCGCTTAAATTTAAGCGCAAGCAAAATTTTCACGCTTAACATGATCTGTATTAAGGTTGCTTAATGAACTGGAATAGAAGACTGACGCAGGCTCGTACTGCAAAAAATATTAAGAAAAGTGACTTTGCGAAGATGGTCGGCGTGTCTGCGCCCACAATTACCCAATGGGAATCGGGCGCAACACAAGAAATCAAGGGCGACAACCTGGTCAAGGTGTGCGCGATTTTGGATGTCGCCCCCGGATGGATACTGTACGGGAAGGGCGAAATGAGCGCCCATGGCAGCGGAGATATATCGACCGTGACAGCTTTCCATCCAGACGACCCCCAGGGCGATGACGTGGTTCTAATCCCGGAATCGCGGATCGAATTTGCCGCAGGCAATGGCCGCACGGCCATGTATGAGTTGATCGAAGATCAGGAGCCGGCCAGCTACCGCCTCTCCTGGTTTCAAAAGTATGGCATCAGACCCGATCGCGTGCGCCGCTTCCGCGTTTCCGGCGAAAGCATGGAGCCGATGCTATTTGACCGCGATACCATCCTTGTCAATACGGATGAGACGACCATCATAGACGGAAAAATGTACGCCATTCGATATGGCGACGAGTTGCGCGTGAAGTATCTTTTCCGAAAACTAGATGGCACGCTGACACTGCGCAGCGTCAACCCACTATTCAAGGATGAGGAAGTGCCGCCACAGCTAGTGCATGAGCACATTGCAGTGATTGGCCGGGTGCGCGACCGCAGCGGAACAGGTGGCCTGTGATCGAGTGGTGACTATTCGTTAGATTTCATGTTGGCAATATTGCTACAATGGCGTGGCGCAACGGCACGCATCCTTGCCGATATCTCAGGCTACAAAAAATGAAAAAACTTATCGCGCTTTGCGCAACATCGGCATTGGTGGCCGGATGCGGTGGTGGCGGATCATCACCCGAACCCGCTCCAGCTCCAGCTCCAGCTCCAGCTCCAGCGCAGCTAGCAGCATACGTCGGGGTGTGGCAATCTGGCTGCGATGTTCGTGAGCGCGAAACGGCGACATTCACGCTCGGCACAAATGGATCGCTGGAGATATCAACGAAGACCGAGTATTTCTCATTGGCTGGCTGCACGGGAACCATCCTTGGTACCGAGACATTGAGTGCGAATTTCACCGCATCGCACGCAGGCACGGTAGATGCATCAGTTCAACTGTCCGCAAACAGCGCGCCAACCACAATTAAGGTTGACAAGGTAAATTCTTCGGCGCCTTCCCTCTCGATGCAGATCGTTGGGCCCGGCGTCGTGCGCACAATAAAAGACGGCAAGCCTCAGTGGTGCATAGATTTTGGTGGCGGTTCCAGCACTTGCATTATGGATAGCGGTACGCAGCCTGCAAAAACCGCATCTGGCGGGTTGTACCTCCAAGGGAATCAGCTTTTTTCACTGGACCCGAGTGGATCGTCATTTGCTGTAGATCGAATTTACACGAAAAAATAGCATCAAAGGCATGCATTGCTTGCCCCGCTCGACAGCGCCCAGGCGTCTGCGGAATCCTGCTCCCACTGCAAAGGCAAGCTAATGGGGATTGCGTCGCCGACGTCGGGCGTGCGGCTGGTGAGGTAGTCATCCCGTTGGATGTCCGCGACACAAGCCCCTCTTTTTTTGGTGAATGCGCATTTTTTCATAAGGGATCGAAATGACAGACAATTCGGACGGTAAAGGCGTTGCACGGGCGGCAATTGAAGAAATGCGTCGCATGCTATCTGGTGACGTAAGCTCAACCCCAAAACCCGCCGATGAAGATGACTGCGATCCACGCGCAGACCAAGAGCAAGTAATGGCTATGGAGAAAACCTCCGAATCAGTCGAGGATCTTCTTTCCGCTCTTGAGAGCGCAGCCCTTCGACTTGACGACGGTACCGAATATTGGAGCGCTCGCCAACTTCAGTCGCTGCTTGGTTACGGCAGCTCGTGGCAAAATTTCCAGAAGGTTATCGACAAGGCCCAGATTGCATGCCACCAAAGCGATCATATAATCCGCGACCATTTTAATGACGTCATTAAAATGGTCGACATTGGCTCAGGGGCAGAGCGCACTACGAAAGATGTCCAGGTCACGAGGTATGGCGCATACCTAATAGCCCAAAATGGAGACTCAAGAAAGCGGCCGGTCGCGTTTGCGCAAACATATTTTGCCACTCAGGCGCGCCGTCAAGAATTGCAGGATGAGGGTAATGCCTACTGCGCGGAGGTTGCGGAAGATCAAAAACGTCTAATGTTGCGCGATGAAATGCGCGAGCACAACAAGCAATTAGCTGATGCAGCAAAAGATGCTGGCGTTGAAAAGCCGATCGAATATGCTATTTTTCAAAACCACGGGTACCAGGGACTTTATGGCGGCCTTGATAGAGCCGGCATCCAGAAGAAAAAGGGGCTAGAAGGTTCTGCCAATATTCTCGACCATATGGGCAGCACAGAGCTAGCCGCTAATCTATTCCGAGCAACGCAAACAGAAGACAAGCTCCGCAGGGAAAGTATAAAAGGAAAAAATAATGCCAACAGCGTTCACTTCGAAGTTGGGCAGAAAGTTCGTAAAACAATTGCTGAAATTGGCGGAGTCATGCCCGAGCACTTAGAGGCTGCAGAAGATCTTGTGAAGGTTGGGCGCCGACTGGAGAGTGCGTCCGCCACTGGAAACAAAATCAAAAAAATTAAGTAGACTCACCCGCCCCGAGCGGGCTTTTTTACGCCTGGCACTAGGTGCGCCCCGTTTTTGCGCACAGCCCGGCCAGCGTCGCCAAATCGGCCAGGCAGTAATTTACGTGAGAATGCTCACGCCTAGGTCGCTGAAGCCGAGTTCCAGCTGGGTATCGCCGGACAACTCTCGCTTGCTTACGTGTAGTCGCTCCCAGTCTTCCTGCGTGTCGGTTCCGGTATTGATGCGCAGCGCCTGCGGCAGTACGCGCGCGGCCTGCCCTTTTTTCATCGAACGGTAGTTTGCCGATCCGGCCGCCGCATTGATCGCGGCGTAGGTTTGTGGATAGAAAATACCGGTGCGGGTGAAAACATGATGAGCCACCTCCAGCAGGGGCAGGCGATCACGCACAGTGGTCAGCTCCTCTGCGCTACCCTCATCTAGTGGCTCGCCGCGCAGCAAGCGATCGATCTGCTCGTCGCACCAGATGGCAAAATCCATGTCCAGCCATTGGGAGAAGCGCACGGCGAGCTTTGGGTGCAGCCACGTACCAGCAATGCCGGATTTTCTGGTATTGCCGCCGCGACTCGTCTTTACAAACCGGGATTCTCCCGGTTTGTAGTGGCGCTCCAGCGCAGCCAGGTAACGCATCGTCTCTGGAAGGCGCAACCACTCGTAGCATTCCCGGTCATAGCACTTCGCGGCAGCGGTGGCGTTAAACCAACCATCATCTTGAAAAGTAAATTCGACGCCGTTGTAATCTGCTGTGACAACGGCGGTGACGCCACTGATGCGCGCCGCGTGGCACCCTGCCGCCTCAGCAAGCAGTTCTTCGGATACACGATCATTCATCTTATCTCCTTGGTGGGTATGTGCGACCCTCTTAAAGAAGGTCGCAAATCTTTGAGGGCCAGCCCCGATACCTTGTAGGGCTCACACGCTCGCCGAAGAAATATACAACATCCCGGTGCGGCGCTGCACTCGCTTACAATTTAGCGGTACGGCAATGCAAGGTTGCGCGCTCCTACTCCCATGGTGGCCGGCCAGCAGGCCCAGGCGCCGCACGATCCGCCGCAGTCGCAGTCGCGCGCCCATCTCGCAGCCTGAAGCCAGGGAACGCCAGCGTCGATACCGGGCGCGGCGCTGGCGCAACCACCTCGACCGCCTTCGCCGCCCTGGTGCGCACCACTGACCCGGCCACGCCAGTCCCAGCATCCAGCCCACGCAGCGCACGCGCGGCCGCCGCCGAACTGCCGCCAGCATTGGCGCGCAGCTGCTTGATCATCGCGGGCGTGATTTCCGTCTGGCCGTAGTGCCTCGGCCAGCCAGCCGTCAGTGGATACGGCACGCCGAACGCCTCAGCCTCGATCCGTGTCAGCGCCTTGCAGTTGCCGCGGGCGGCCAAGTATTCGGATAACTTCATTTTCATCCTGATAGATTTGGCTATATTTCAACCTGTTAATTTTTATACAATGAAGCGCGCACTGTTGCTTCCCGGCTCCGGGCGCGCCCATTAACTAAAAAAGGAAATTTCATGGCCATTGACCGCGTATTGCAAAATGAACTACTAACATACCTATCAGAGACGTACCCGAAGATGACGATCATGGGCGAATGGGTCGGAAGGAACCCGGACGCCTCGCCAAATCTGCATTACCTGTATGAGCACGGATTAATCGATGGGTCCTACTCCCAGGAAATAGGTGGATCAAAAACTTTCTTTCAGGCCAAAATCACATCGGCAGGATTGGATTTTCTTGCCGATGACGGTGGACTGACCGCAATCCTGGGCGTGGTGACGGTCAAGCTTCACGATGAGACGATCCGCGACTTGATTGCGACGCGAATTCAGGATTCAAACTTGCCGCCAGAAGAAAAGACTGGATTGTTGCATCAGCTTCGAGAGCTGCGCGGCGAATCCATAAAACACCTGACAATGAAACTATTGGATGTGGGCGCGGAGAATCTGCCGAAATTAATTCAGATAATTCAAACGTCCCTGTAGTCACGTCCAGGATCGTCTCGTCAGCCCCTGTGCAGCGCACATACCGCGCGTAACCAATCGGATCTGCGGCACCTTGGTGGCCCAATGCGAGCCAGAACTCGATCAGATCGGTTTGCATCAGCAGATACGATTCGGTCGAGCCAGGGAATGCACGGCTGGACATCGCCACCAGCCCAATCGGCCGCATTGCGGGCGCAAGATTTGCCGCATTGCCATCCCCGCCAGCCGGCGATTTTTTTTGCCCCAGCGGGGTCGATTTATTTTCCACTATGTTTTCCTCTATAAAAGGTACTCAAAAATCATTATCTTGCTCTTGAAGTAAGCTTTTGATCTGACCTTAAAGCTACTGTTTTGAAGTACATGCCCTTAGAGACTCGGTTCCTGAGCGGCACTCTCCCAGTAGCCAAGCGATAAAGCCTGGCTTCCGTGAAAGTGCAACATGCCCCTCTTCGACTTCGGACACTTACACGTAGGACAGACTTTGACCGTTTCCGGTCCCCAGCTCGGCTCTCTCCACTATCACTCACCGTGCCGCCTGCTGCCTTCTTGCGGCCCTTCCACTACGCCCGTTTCGCGTTGATACCCTGGGTACTGCGTAGCGTTCGCCGGCTCCATCTGATCTGGACTTGCGCAACCCGGCGAGATTTGGTCCGGGCATCCGGTCGCTTTTGAGGCGACGAAAGAATTGTAGCACTATTTTTTAAGCGCACTTAAAAAAGTTCTTGCGCTTAAATTTAAGTTGGCTTAATATAACTCCATCGAAAGCAAACACAGGAGTACGACATGTCCCCAGCAGAGCTCGCAGCACTAGAAGCGGTCCTGATCGCCGCTGGCGAACAGATCCCGGCAATCACAGTCCCAGCGCGCGGCTGATCGCAGTCCCATCCACTCACCAGGAAACGCAAATGTCCAATACCAAATTCGAGCTGCTGAAAAACGACACCAAGAACCATTTCGGCCGCACGCTGTACCGCATCAAGGCGCTCGTCGCTATCGGCTCGCTGGTTGCTGCTGGCGACCTGGGCGGCTACGTTGAAGTCGAGGCCAATGTGTCGGTCTCCGGCGATGCGTGGGTCCACGGCAATGCGCGGGTCTCCGGCAATGCGCGGGTCCACGGCAATGCGCAGGTCCACGGCAATGCGCGGGTCTCCGGCGATGCGCAGGTCTACGGCAATGCGCAGGTCTACGGCAATGCGCAGGTCCACGGCAATGCGCGGGTCTCCGGCAATGCGCAGGTCTACGGCAATGCGCAGGTCCACGGCAATGCGCAGGTCCACGGCAATGCGCGGGTCTCCGGCAATGCGCAGGTCTACGGCGATGCTGCGCTGGTCTGGTTCTCTCGCGTCGGCAGTGAACGCGGCACTCTGACCGTCTGCCGCGCCAAAACTGGCCTATTCGTGTCTCGCGGTTGTTTTTCCGGTACGGATATCGAATTCATCCAGGCTGTCGATGCGCACCATGGCGCCGACTCCAAAATCGGCCGCGAATATCGCCTGCTGATCGAGGTGGCGCGTTCACGCATTGATGTGGATGCTGAAATAGCCGAGCCTGAGCCTGTCGCGGAAGCAGTCTGAGCCATGAACATCACCCCACAAGTCCGCGCCCTGCTGCCGCTGCACTGCGCCAACCATCGTTACATCGCCAGCACGGATGACGCCACGGTCGCGGAAATCCACTCAGGCTCCATCGGCAACAGCGCTGCGAGCGAACTGGAGGTACTGATCGTCACCGCAGTGAATTCGCATGAGGCGCTAGTAGCGGCACTGTCAACCATGGTCGCAGCGAACGCAACGGGCGAAGAGGTTTCGCTTGACGAGTTCCGTGCCGCTACCGAAGCGCTAGCACTGGCAGCACGGCCATGAGCGCCCGTGACCACGACGCCGCCGAGCTGCGCGAAGAAATGATCCTCAGGCTGGCGGCCGAGAAATACGAAGCCGCTCGCAACATCGTGCTGACTGGCAGCACTGGCGCCAACGGCATCGCAAACACGTTGCTCGAACGACTGGCAGCACCTGGCGCCATGAATTTTCTGGCGCGCACCGCCCTGGCCTGTGATTCAGCCACTGCTGGCAACACGCTACGGGAATTTGTCGCCGGCACGATCTACGCCGATGCGCTGGTCATTGCTGCACGGGAAATCGACGTCGCTGCAAGGTTGGTGCAAGACGATCCTGAGAACTGCCAGGCCAAGACCCGCGCGCAAGCCGTGGCGCTGGAGAAATTGCAAGTTTGAGCGGTTGCCCGCGCCGTAGTTCAAGGCGGGACGGGGCTGGCAGCCAGAAAAACTGCCCGATGGCACAGAGTGGCCCGATTGATCTTCGTGAGGATCTGGAAGCCGGGGAAGACCGGCACCAACAAAGCAATGGCCGGAACTGGCCGAGTTCGATTCTCGGCAGGGGCGCCAGATCATAACCAGAGGAGCAGGACATGAGCTACACCATCACCATCCGCACCGCCAGCACGGTGCACAGCTTCACCGCCATCGGCAACCTCGCTGCGCTGATTGATGCCGCCTACGACGACGGCGCCCTGGGCGTTACGGCAATGGTGTCGCCATGATCGCCCTCTTCCACCGCCTGCTGGCCGCCCACAACCACTACCAGGCGCAGCACCAGCACCGCATGAACCAGATGCGCCTGGCCGGCGTGCGCCGCGAGCTGGCCGGCCTCGAAGAAATGCACAAGGAACTGCTTTATGCGGAGATTGATGCGCAGTTCGATCTGGCCGAATCCAGTGAGCGCGTGAAGCAACTGGGCCTCGCCCACCAGGAGGCGCAGTGGGCGTCATCAGTCAAGCCGTGATGGACGTAGCCAGCCAGGTTTTACGCAACTAGTATGCCGGCCACACCATCGTCTACGCCGTCCGCCTGGCGCTGTTGAAGGCGGAAATTTTGAAGTTGCACAACGCTGTATCGAAGTCGGCATAGTCCCGGCAGAAAGGTATCAAATGAACGCAGTCACCACCACCATCGAGGCGCATCAACTGCAATCGACCGCAGGCAAGCCGTCATTTTCTCTCGCGCCGCAGGACTTGGCGCAGGCAATCCAATTCGCCGACATGATGTCAAAGTCCAGCATCATCCCGAAAGATTTCATCGGCAACCCGGGCAATATCCTTGTTGCCGTGCAATGGGGCATGGAGTTGGGATTGCAGCCAATGCAGGCCATGCAGAACATCGCCGTCATCAACGGGCGCCCTTCGCTGTGGGGGGACGCCGTGATCGGCTTGGTGCGCTCTTCGCCGCTGTGCGAATACGTACTCGAAGAAACGATTGACGATAAGGCGGTATGCCGCGTCAAGCGCCGTGGCGAGGACGAGCAGATTCGCATCTTCACCATCGATGACGCCAAGAAGGCCGGGCTGCACGGCAAGTCTGGACCATGGACGCAGTATCCAAAGCGAATGATGCAGATGCGCGCGCGCTCGTGGGCGCTGCGTGACGTGTTCCCTGATGTACTGCGTGGCATGCCGATTGCTGAAGAGATGATGGACGTGGAGGCGCGCGACATCAACCCGGCTCCGATGCGCCCTGTCCGCCAGAGCGCCGCGCAGATTGCGCAAAAGGCGATGGCGCCGGCCAGTGTGATGAGTGACGACGAAATGGCCGGCATGCTGGCCGATCTGGAATGCACTGCCGATAGTGGTCGCGAAGCGCTGGAGAAAGCTTGGCACGGCATGAGCGACGATGTTCGCCGCCAAATCAAGCCGCACATGACGGCACTCGGCAAGCGCGCTGACGCCCTCGCCTCAAAAAAGGAGGCTGACCATGCTTGATCGTCAATCAGACCAAGGTAGCGCCGAATGGCTGCGCCAGCGCGCCGGATGCGCAACAGCGTCTTGCTTTGCTGACATTCTGGCCGTCAGCAAGAAGGATGGCAAGCCACTTAAAGCGCGCGAAGATTATTTGATGCGCCTCGTGGTCGAGCGAATTACTGGCGAGCCGGTCGAGAGCGCAAGCAGCTTTGCCATGTCGTGGGGTACTGACGCTGAGCCATATGCGCGTGCCGAATATGAAATCGTCACCGGGAATATCGTCACCGAGGTCGGTTTCGCACTTCATCCAAAGCATAACTGGATCGGTGCGTCATCGGATGGCTTGGCCGGCGTGCGCGGCGGAGTTGAAATCAAATGCCCGCACAACAGCGCGATCCACCTGCAAACGTGGGCTGAGGGCATGCCAGACCACCATATAGCCCAGGTTCAGGGCCAAATGTGGGTGCTGGATCTTGATTGGATTGATTTTTGCAGCTACGACCCACGCATGCAAAACGGTGGCGAGCACCTGAAGCTGTACTGCAAGCGGATTATGCGCGACCAGACCTATATCGATGACCTCGAAAAAAAGGTGCTGGCATTCCTCGCGGAAGTGCAGGTCAAAGTAAATGAATTTTTTGCCATGAAGGGGGTCGCATAACATGAACGCCACAAGTAAAAACGAAGTCGCCATGCTGGCGCAAATGTCCAGCCTGCCGCCAGCGCAGCGCGCGGCGATTGTCCTGTCCAGCGACAAGAGCCGCGTCGAACTGGCTGCATTGGTACGAAAATCGGCCAGCATCCTCACTGTAACGAACATCGACGGCCGCAAGGAAGCGCACGCCGCTGTCATGTTGCTCACGAATACCCGCACGACAATCCGCGCTACCGGCAAGACTGCCCGCGAAGATTCCACTGCGTTCAGCAAGGCAGTCATCGCTGAAGAGGATGTTCTGGTTGCCATAATCGAACCAGAAGAGGCACGTCTACGCAATCTGCGCGACGGATTCGACGCCATCGAAAAGGCCCGCAAGGCTGCCGAGTTGGCGGCGGAAATGGCGCGCACGACCAAGATCACGGATGCGCTGGAGGCTATCCGCGAGTACGGCGCCGACGCGGCATTCATCGACAAAACGGCGGCAGCCACGCAGGCGTCGATCAACAGTCTCGAAGCGATGCAAATCACCGACACCATTTACCAGGAGCGACTGGCCGAAGCAGTCGAACTGAAAGCCATCACGCTGGCGCAGATGCTCGACATTCTGTCCGTTCGCGTCGCCGCAGAAGCCGCCGAAGTCCAGCGCCTAGCCGACATTGCCGCCGCCGACAAGCTCCGCACCGCGCAGGCCGAGGAAAACGCCCGTGTCGCTGCCGAGAACCAGCGTATCGCTGCCGAGAACGAGGTCGCCGCCCAGAAACTGGCCGCACAGCAAGTAGCACTGGAGCTGGCTGCGCGCCAACAGCGCGAACAGGCAGAGGCTGCAGCGAAGGCCGAGGAAGCGCGCCGTGCCGAAGTCGCCCGCCTAGAGCAGGTCGAGCGTGACCGCACCGCCGCCGAGGCCCAGGTCAAGATCGACGCGGAACTGGCCAAGCTCGAAGCCGCTCGCAAGGCCCTGACAGACGAGCAGGCTGCCGCCGAACAGCGCAAAGCCGATGCGCTGGCTGCCGAGCAGATGGCTGCCCGCGTGCTGGCCGACTATGCCGAAGCGCTGCTGATCGATCAAGAGTTTGATGTGTATGCCGAGGCGGCGCGCGCAGTAGAAGTTTCACCTGCGCCAAGCCGCCCAGTGCTAGCGCCAGACCTGCTCGATGCAGACGATGAACTGTATCCATCGGACGGCGACATCCTCGATGTGCTGTTGGAACAGTTCGGCCTGACGGCAGCCGAGGCCATCGAACGCCTGGCCAAGTTCGACTTTGCCGCTGAGTACGCTGCCCTGATCACCAAAGCAGCATAAACACCACCTCGCCCACCACCAGGAGAAACCAATGAATACAGCAGTCGCAGCACCACAAATCACCCTGCAAGCCATTCAATCCTCGCAGATTGCCGCCATCGGCCACTGCCCGGCGACCGAGACCCTGGCGGTGCAGTTCTTCCGCAAAGGCGCACCGGCCGACGTTTATCACTACGCCAACGTCACGGCCGCCGAGTATGCAGCCTTCGCCGGCGCCGAGTCCATCAGCAAGCACTTTTACGCGCACATCAAGCCGCATACCGACAAGCACCCGTACACGAACAAGGGCACGCCGGCCGTCGAGCTGGCGCCGGTCAAGCTGAGCAAGGAACTGCTGGCCGGCCTGCTGACGGGCCGCGAATACGGCCGCGAAATGGTCAAGGAAGAAGAGCAGCAGGCCAAGGCCGCCGGCCTGATCGTGATCTTTGGCGCCAGCGACGACCTGATGGAGTTCCGTGGCTTCGTGAACGACGAGCGCGAAGCCCCGACCATCGCGCTGATCGACGCCAAGGGCTTGCTGCCGCTCCGCGAGGATATCCAGCACGACGACGATGCACTCAAGGATTATTTCGCCCGGGCGCCGCAGGTGCGCGCCGTGGATGCCCTGTGGGCCAAGGAAGACGGCTACAGCTGGACTTACCGCACCGACGTGCCGCACGCCACGTTCGAAATCGTAGAAGACGGCGAGCCGTATTGCCGCGGCATCGTAATCGACGTGGCTGACCTGGGCGTGGCGCCATGAGCCTTACCATTGGGCGTATCAACCGGGCCGGCACCATCACCTTCGGCGATGCCACCTTGAGCATCTACGAGGAAGGGATTTCCGCAGCGCGCGCCGCTGGCGGCTACGCTGCTGAGAAAGCCTGGTGCCGCCAGTTCAAACGCGAGGTGTTCGCCCGCGTCTTGCAGACGTTGAACCGCCTGGGCTGGTCCTGCACTATGCCGGAAATCAGCGAGCGCGATATCAAGCACTACGGCGGCAACGTCGCACGCTGGTCCGCTGAGTCGAAGCGCTTGTGCCAGAAGGGGGAACTGTACGCTGATCTCGACGTTTCTGGCCGCTGCATCGGTTTGAAATTTTTCCAGAGCGTGAACGCACCCGATAGGCCGGACAATGGCGGTCGCTACCAAGGCGACAAGGAAAAGCACATGCCGTACGTGATGCGCCTTGAAATGGAGCGCGCGCGCCGTCGCATCCGCGACTACCTGCTGAACGTCTTTACCGGCTATGTGTTCAAACCATCGGACCCGAAGATCGGCATCAATGGCGCAACCGCGCTGGAGTACGCCAAGCATAGCCAACGCTCGAGCGGTCACTACGTCGAGCACCTTGGGCGCGCCTCGTTCAACAGCCCTGACAACGGCTTTACACGCGACGGCGTTGCCATCCTGGATGGGGCCAAGGTCTATGCGATCACCAGTGCTGGCCGCGTGATCTACGGGGCCGCGTACTACAGCCTGAATGGCCGCTGGATGGTCATTACCGGCACGCATGGCATTGAGTGGGCAGATCACCTGGATTTGTATGCCGCATGCCCGGGCGACCCACGCGTCAAGCGCAACGCATGGCAGCGGCGTAATCGCCTGGAAGGTGAACTGGCGAAGGCGATCAAGGCGATGAACTTTGAGCGGGCGGCCGTGCTGCGCGACATTCTGTTCCCAGGAAGGCCCGCCATATTCGCCATCTGGAACGCGCAGCACAGCCTGTATCACCGCGCCGGCACACGGGGCTACACCAGCGACCTTTCGGAGGCCGGCAAGTTCACGGTGGACGAAGTGCGCGGATGGGACTGCGCGCCGAACAAAGTGATTGCTCTCAGTGTCGAGGCGGTGCCGACATGAAGGCGCGCCGCGCTACCGGGGCACCGCCATGACGCGCCCAAAGTTCGAGCAACGCAAGTTGCTGCTGCGTGGCCAAGAGCAGGTCGACCGCGCAATCGCCCTGCTCCGCAACATCCCGCTCGACGCGGAGAAGCCGCTGGAGGTGCTGGTGCGCGAGGAAGTGAAGGCACGGAAGCCCGACCAGAACGCCCGCATGTGGGCCGGGCCGCTCAAGGACGTCGCCGAGCAATGCTGGAGCGACCAGCGCCAGTACAGCGTCGAAATCTGGCATGAGTACTTCAAGCAGCAGTTCCTGCCGGACGAATACGACCCGGAACTGTGCAAGGACGAAGCCTACCGTAAGTGGGACTTCGACCCGGGTGGCCAGCCGGTCCTGGTGGGCAGCAGCGCCGATCTCACGGTCAAGGGCTTTGCCCAGTACATGGAAAAAATACACGCGTTCGGCGGCCAGATGGGCGTCGAATTCCACGAAGCGCCGCAGCGCGGCTGAATTACAAGGATAACCATGTTCAAGAATTTACAGATTTATCGCCTCAACGACTTCGTCATGACTGCCGCCGCACTCGAACAAGCACTGGCGCCACAGAAGTTCGTTAGCACCACCAAAATGGATCTTCTCAGCCAAGGCTGGGACGCGCCACGCCAGAACGGCGGCCTCGTGCACGCCGTCGGCGGCCAGTTCCTGCTGCAGCTGAAAACCGAGAAAAAGCTGTTGCCATCGACCGTAATCAATCAGGTGGCCGCCGACCGGGCACTGGAAATGGAAGAAGTTCAAGGCTTCAAGCCCGGCAAGAAGGCCATGAAGGAGCTGAAGGAGCGCGTCACCGACGAGCTTCTGCCCCGCGCCTTCGCCATTCTCAGCACCACGGCCGTGTGGATCGACCCGATCAACGGCTGGCTGGTAGTGGACGCGGCCAGCCCGAGCAAGGCCGATGCCGTGGTCAAGATGCTGCTGAAATCAGTTGATAGGCTGCCGCTGGAAAGCCTGCGCGTGCAGCGATCACCGGTCGGCGCCATGACGGAATGGCTGCAAACGGACGAATCCCCGGCAGGCTTCACGGTCGACATGGACGCCGAATTGCGCGCCACGGGCGAGAGCAAGGCCGCCGTGCGCTATGTGCGCCACACTCTGGAGGTGGACGACGTGCGCCGCCACATCGCAGCCGGAAAGCAGTGCACGCGCCTGGCCATGACCTGGGGCGACAGGATCAGCTTCGTGCTGGACGAGTCGCTGGCCATCAAGTCGGTCAAGCCGCTGGATGTGATCGTAGAGCGAGAATCGGCCACCCAGAACGCCGACGAGCGCCTCGACAGCGATTTCGCGCTGATGACGGGCGAGCTGGCCAAGATGATGGCGGATCTGGTCGAAGTGCTGGGCGGCGAGGCCGAAACCGATGCGCGGCCGTCGATCCCTGCCGATGCAGCGCCGGCCAAAGGCAACGAGCCAGTGCGCGAGCAGCGCGTGGTAGTGGAATTGAACGGCCAAGCTCCCGGCACGGTGCCACCTGGCGACGGCAGCGCGAGCGATCCGCTGTACGAGCAGGCCGTCGAGGTCGTGCGCGCCCAGCAGCGGGCATCAATATCGCTGGTGCAGCGCCTCCTGCGCGTCGGCTACAACCGGGCGGCCGGGCTGATTGAGGCGATGGCGGCTGCCGGTGTGGTCAAGGGCACGCAGGGCATCTATACGGTTGCGGCTGTGGCAGGAGCGGCATCATGACCGACGACGACGAAGTACCGAACAGCGAGCGCAGCCCTGGCGCTGCACGCATAGCTGCCGCCCTGATCCTGATTTACGTGATCGCCAGCGTGGTTGGCGCCTGGTGGGCGGCATGAGTGGCCGCAAAACGGCGACGGCCGACACGCCGCGCGAGCTGGACCGGGCCATGTTACGCGTGATCGCCGAATTGGCAAAGCAATAACTAATGGCCCGCGCTTCGGGCCGCACATAGGAGAAGAGAATGGACCCAAGTAAAGAAATTGATATCATTACACGCGCCGCAGCGGCATTTGAGCGTGTTGGCAATGCAAGTGTTGCGCGTGAGTTGCGCAGCCTTCACGCCGCCGCGCCCCAAGTGGTAGAGGATGAACAGGCAGCATTTGAGTCGTATATTACTGACAACGGCGCGTGGCTTCGTGCTGCCGAGCGATCTGCCGACGGTAAGTACCGGCTAATGGCAACTGCTGTAGCGTGGAATACCTGGCGCGCTGCGACTGATTCTTTTGCCGCCCGAGCAGCCGTCCCGATGCAGGTGCAAGAGCTAGTTGCAGGAAAGCCATGCCCATATTGCGGAAGCACGGACGGCGCACACGACAAAGCCTACCCGCACCCCCGCGTCCCGGTTCAGCCCGTGGCCGTGCCTGACCCGCTGTATCAGGCAATGCACGATTTCCGCGACGACGTGTTGAGCGGCATCGACGGGCTGGACAACGACCAGATCAATGCCGTTCTGGGAACGTTCGACAACTACATGCTGGACGAACCCGCCGCCCCAGCAGCGCAGGGCGATGCCAAGGACGGAATCATCCGCGACCTGAATTCGATAGGCATGAAGTTTGCCGCTGCGCTTGTGGCCCTCCCGACCTTAACAAGCAAAAATATCGACTGGATCGACCGTGAAAATGTAATGCGCGAAGTCAACGATTGGCGAACTGAATGGGACAAGGTATCCGCCCGTCGCGCCGCTATTGCTGCCAAGGCGGCATCATGATGGATGTCCTGGCAATGCGTATCGGCTACACGGTCATGGCAATCTCAGGAATAACGGTTACGACGCTTGGTTTAATGGGTGCGGTTTACATCCTGAACAAGATGGGCTGGCGCGCCTGGGATCGCATGGCAAGCCTATACCGCGTCGAAAGCATGTCGTACTGGTTTCGTCGCATGCAGAAGGATGGCACTCATTCCTTGCGCAAGGCATACGAGGACAAATCAACCCCAGCGACCATGGGCGATAACAAGGAATGATATGGATGATACTGAATTGATCGGTGGCCAAGCGCCGTCGAGACACAACGCCATCGCCCCGCCAGTAGCTGCGGGGAGCGTGGATACATGCTCAGAAATGCGCGCCCTTTGCAGTGCCTGCGGTGGAACTGGCGATGTGCACAGCATAGACGGCGAGTGGCGCGGGCAATGCACTTGCGTCCATGCCTGGGAAATGCGCGCCGAGAAAGCCGAAGCCCGCGTGAAGGAACTGGAGGTGCGAATGCTGAGCTCCGCAAGCGGCCGTCAGACCATGCCGACCTGATCAAAACATTGAAATCAACTGAAAGCGAAAAATGAGCGATATGAGCGAAGTGAAAAAATTCATGCGGTTTGATGCCGTCAGTGAGACCGTCGGACTGAAACGGTCAGCGATCTATTCCCGCATCCGTGAAAAAACTTTCCCGGCGCCGATCAAGCTGGGGCCGCAAGTATCGGTCTGGGATTCAACAGAAATTGCGAAATGGCAAGAAAAATGCATCACAGATGCAGCAGCGGCGACATGCTCGACAGCAAAAAGGTGACGTGGGTAGAAGTGTGGGTAGGAAATGAAAAAATCCCCTAAGTCGTTGATTACTTAGGGGATTTTTATAAATACTGGCGGAAGCGGTGAGATTCGAACTCACGAACAGTTTAACCCGTCGCTAGTTTTCAAGACTAGTGCCTTCAACCACTCGGCCACGCTTCCAGTAGGCGCATTATACATAAAGGTCGGCGGCTTACCAATGGTTAGTGGCGGCGGCGGCCGATTTATACGAGCGGCAAGGGGCGGGGTCTGTGTATGCGCTGGCATCATGAACGGAAGCGCTACAAGCCCCAGTTTTCCCGCAGCGCTCTTTCAAACGCCAGCGCAGGTAGCGGACGCGAGAACAGATAGCCTTGCACTTCGTCGCAACCCGCACTCTTCAGGAAGGCCAGTTGTTCGGCCGTTTCCACGCCTTCTGCGATCACTTTGTGGTGCAGCTGCTGGGCGATGCTGATGATGGTGCTGGCGATGGCGCAGTCGCTGGCGTCGGTGGGGATGCCGGTGGTAAATGAGCGGTCGATCTTGAGCGTGTCGATGGGGAAGCGTTTCAAATAGGACAGGCTTGAGTAACCGGTGCCGAAGTCGTCCAGCGACAAGGCCACGCCCAGCGCCGTGATGCGGTCCATGATGCCGATTACGCGCTCGATGTTGTGCATCAGCGTGCTTTCCGTGATTTCCAGTTCCAGCCAGGCCGCCTCCAGGCCGTAGCGGGCCAGGGTGGCCGCTACTCTGGCGGGCAGCGCTGACGTGAATTCGCGTGCGGAGACGTTGACGGCCAGGCGGATCGGCGGCAGGCCCGCCAGTTTCCACGCTTGCGCCTGGGCGCAGGCCGCCTCCAGCACCCATTCACCCACCTGCACTACCAGGCCCGTCGATTCGGCCAGGGGAATAAACTCGGCGGGCGGGATCATGCCGTGCTGCGGGTGGAGCCAGCGCACCAGCGCTTCGGCGCCGATGATGCGACCGCTCGCCAGCGCGTATTTCGGCTGATAGTGCAGCAACAATTGCTGTTCTAATAAAGCCTGGCGCAAGCCTGTTTCCAGGCGCATGCGTGCCTGCATGCCCACATTCATGTCATGGCTGTAGAAGGCCACGCTTTCCGCTTCGCCGCCGCTGTCCTGCTTGGCGCGGTACATAGCGATGTCGGCCAGGCGCAGCAGGGTTTCCGCGTCTTGCCCGTCTTGCGGATACACGCTGATGCCGATGCTGGCGCCCACGCGCAAGTCGTGGCCTTCGATCAGGAACGCTTGCACCAGGGAAGCGAGCAGCTTTTGCGCCACCATGCTGGCTTCGAAATGCTGGCCGATGTCGAACAGGCCAACAGCGAACTCGTCTCCGCCCAGGCGCGCCACCAGGTCTTGCTCGCGCAACACCGTGCGGAAACGCACGGAGACCTGACGCAGCAGTTCATCGCCGATACGCCGGCCCAGGGTGTCGTTGATCAGCTTAAAGCGGTTCAAGTCGATGAACAGCACGCAGCCGAGCATCTTGCTGCGCTGCGCCACGGAGAGGGCCTGGTCGACCAGCTTGGCCAGCAAGGTGCGGTTGGGCAGGCTCGTCAGCGGGTCGTAGTAGGCCAGGTGATGCAGGCGCTCTTCAGCCAGTTTGCGTTCCGTGATGTCCGTCAGGTAGGCGATGAGTCCGATCGGCTTGTCGTCCATATCCTGCAATGGCGACAAGGACAGGCTGGCCCAGAAGATCTCGCCTGATTTTTTTCGGCGGCGCACCTCCATCAGGCGCCCGCCCTGCTCCAGGAAGGCGTCGTGGAACGCCGTATCTTCGTCGTCGTACAGGAACAAAATATTACGCCCCACGGCTTCCACCGAGGTGTAGCCAAACAGGCGTTCGGCGCCCTTGTTCCAGCTGGTGATGTAGCCGGTCAAGTCCATCGTCAGCACCGATTCGTGCAACTGGTCGAGGATTTGCGTCTGCTGCGCCAGCAAGGCTTCAACCTGCGCAAAGGCATGGGTCGAGCGTTGCGCCAGCGAATGCACCTGCAGCACGCCGGCCGTCAGCGAGGCCAGGCTGGCCAGTTGGCGCCGGTCAGCGTCGCCGTACAGGCTGCGTCCCGCAACGCGGTAATGGCCGAAGCAATGGCCATCGAAACTGATTTCCTGCAGCAAGGCCGGTGTATCGCACGAAGAAAGCGCGGGCAGTGCAGCGGCGTCCACGCTGGCCGCAGGCAGGAACTGTCCATGCGGGCTGGCCATCACGACGCTGGCGATACGCCCCAGCTCATCGACCAGCGCAGGGCCGCGCAAACGCATGACGGCATCGCACAGGGCGGCGCTGTCACCGAGGTAATCCGACACCGGCAGCAAGGTCATGCTAGAGGTTCCGGCTAACCTGGATGGCCCACTGGTAGGCCTGTAACAGGCTGCACCAATAGCTTGCTCCATCGATGTCGGCGCGGCGCAAGGCTTCGGGCGACGGCGTGGCGCTTTCAACCAGCGCCAGCAAGTTGCCCAGTTCGCCGTTGCGTTCCAGCAAGGCGGCGCTCACTTCAGGCGCCAGGTTCAGGCTCGGGATGATGGCTTGCATGGGCATGCCCAGCAAGACGTCGAGCAGGGAAAACACGCCTGCCATGAAGGCCAGGTCTTGCGCGTCGCGGTCACCGCCGCGCACTTGGCACAGCGCTTCCATCTGCGCCGCGCGCACGGCCGCCAGCGGCAGTAGCGCGTGGATCTTGCCATCGTCTTGCTGGCGCGCATACAACAGCAGTTGCAGCCAGCGCTGCAACTGGCGCCGGCCCAGCAAGCTGATAGCCTGGCTAAAGCTGGAAATCGGCGCCGTGAAACCGAAGGCGGCTGAATTAACCAGTTTCAATAAATGATAGCTGAGCGATGGGTCCTGCTTGAGCGGCACTTCCAGTTCGTGCGCGTCGGCATCGCGGGCCAGCAGGCCCAGCAGCGCCAGCACACGGCGTCGCGACGTCGCATCTTCCGGCGTGCTTTTCTGGCGCGCATGCTGCAAGGCATAGTCGCCGGCGAACCAGCTCACGCCGATTTCTTGCAACTCGGCAAGCTGTTCGGCGTCGACGATGTTGTAGGCCAGATGCGGTCCCGGCAGGGGCAGCAGCTGATGCAGGGCCGGACGGACGCCGGCCGCGTCAAAGCTCAGCGCGCGCGCGTCGATCTGCGCCGCCGCCACGGGACCGGCATCGGCGCCATCGAGAATGATGCGATAGCCAGCGTCGCGCCATTGCTGGCATTTTTTCTGGATCTGCTTGTCGCCGGCAAGATGCACTGGCAAGCGGAAAATGGTGCGTTGCGGCGCCAGTTGCGCCAGCACGGCCTCGTCCACGCCATGCGGGTCGAGCAAGGGAATGATGCAGTCGAGCGGTGCCAGGAAGGCATACGCATCAGCAGCGCCTAGCGCCGCCAGCAGTGGTGCCATCGAGGCCTGCGGTACATGCAAGGTGACAGCGACCCACTCGTTATGAGCATTGGACACTGCTTGCAATCCCACCAACGGAAACAGGTTTGATTCAGACGCTGACATCGGTATCTCAGTGTGGGTAGGGCGCCATAGTAAGTAAACTGAACAGCATAGGCATCCCTGGCCCGACAGGGGTGCCATTTCAACAGCGAGGGTCATTCTATCCGAATCTCACTCAAGAAACAGTTTAATTTTAGCAATATATATTCAAAAAAAACAGTTCGCCGGGAGACTAATCCTTGCAAGTCAAGCAATTCTCAGCTTGTCAGCCTGTCTTCTGCGTCATGCAGTTGTAACGTTGCGTGACACAGACCCGGCACCGCGCGCACCTTCTCAGGCACTGCCACCATGTGCATGCTCGACCGCATACTTGATCAATTCAGCCTGCCCCTCGATCCCCAGCTTGCGCTTGATATTGAGGCGGTGCGTCTCCACCGTGCGCACGCTCAAGTCCAGGTCGCGCGCGATCTGCTTGTTCGACTGGCCCGCCGCGATGTGCTGCAGCACTTGCTGTTCGCGCGTGGTGAGAAAGGAATCGTGCACTTGCGGGCGCGACAATTGCCGCGCCAGGCCAGCGCTGTAATAAATACCGCCGGACATCACCGTCTCGATGGCGAAGACGATATCTTTCCCTGGAGCATCTTTAAGCACATAGCCGCGCGCGCCGGCGGCGATGGCTTGCGACACATATTCGAGCTTGTCGTGCATGGACAAGATGAGCACGGCAATCTGCGGAAACGCCTGCTTGAACAGGGCGGTTGCTTCAATCCCATTCGTGCCGCGCATATTAATATCCATTAACACGAGGTCCACCTGATGCATGCGCGCCTGACTTAAGGCTTCGTCGGCGCCACCCGCTTCGGCCACCACGTCGAAATGCGCTACCGCCTCCAGGCGCGCGCGCAAGCCGTCGCGCACGAGGGGATGGTCGTCCACCAGCAGGATGTTGATCGTCTTGGTCATGATTGCGTATCTATCAGTGTGTGGATGGAAGACCGAGCCGCGCCAGCACCAGAGTGCCGGCCGGTGAAGAAGTGATGTGCAGGCTGCCGCCGATGGCTTCCATGCGTTCCGTCATGTTGCGCAGGCCGATGCCGCGCTGCGGGTGCAGGGCGATGCCATCGAAATCGAAGCCGCCGCCGTTATCCTCGATGCGCAACTCGACCGCCCTGCCCGCCTCGTGCAGGCTCACTTCCACGCCGCTGGCGTGGGCGTGGCGCTCACAATTCGTCAACGCTTCCTGGGCGATGCGGAACAACACGGTGTTGACCATGTCGGGCAAGCCCTCGCCCGCCGCCGCCGGACTGGCCGTGAAACTGGCTCGCACGCTGCTGCTGTCATTAAATTCATGCGCCAGGTGGTCGAGCGCGGCGGCCAGGCCCAGGTCGTCAAGAATGGCCGGGCGCAGGTTGTGCGAAATGCGCCGCACCTCGCCGAGCACCTTGTTCAGTTGATCGGCGGCCCGCTCGAAAGTGGCAGGCGCCTTTTCTTTCTGTTCAGCATTGCCGGCCAGGCGCGCGATGCCCGCCTCGATCTGTAGTTTGATGGACACCAGCCACTGGCTGATGCCGTCATGCAAGTCGCGCGACAGTCGCGCCCGCTCCTCCTCCTGGGACTCGACCACGCGCTGCGCCAGCACTTTCAGCTTCGCATCGGCCACGCGCAATTCGCGCAAATTGAGTACCAGACCGCAGGCGGCCACCACCAGTGAACCGAGGATGGCGATGGCGGCGATCAATTCCATGGTCGAGCGGATATTGCGCGACTGCTGGGCGTCGACCTTGGCCAGCGCCTGGTCCACGTCATCCATGTAGATGCCGGTACCCATCATCCAGCCCCATTCCGGCATCAATATCACATAGCCAAGCTTGGGCGCGGACTTGTTGGTCGACGGCTTGATCCAGTTGTAGCGCTCGAGGCCGCCGCCGCTGCGCGCCCGCCGCATCAGGCGCTGGATGGTCAGATTGCCGTCGGCGTCGCGCAATCGCCACAAATTTTGCCCCACCAGTTCGGGCTGACGCGGATGCATCAGCGAATTACCCTGCAAATCGTAGATGAAAAAATAACCATCGTCGCCATAGCTGAGGGCCGACAGGATGCGCTTGGCTTGCTCTTGCGTGGCGCCATCCTTGCGTCCCGACTCGACTAGCTGCGCGATGGAGTGACTGGCCAGGGTGACGTAATGCTTGAGTTCGGCTTCCTTGCTGGCCAGATAGGCCTGCTGGATGGTGGCGCGCTGCTGCTCGGCCAGGCTGATCGCCTGGTGTCGCACGGCAAACGCGATGGCACACAGCGCAAGAATGAGCGGCGTGATGGCCAGGAAGATGACTTTCTGTCTGAGTTTCATGGCCTTGCGCGCTCCGGCGGCGTGGATACGGGTGGGAATGTGTGATTTTACGTCGCCGGGCCGCGACCACCCTACGTAGTAATACTGAGCGCTACTGCGTAGTGGTGCGCTTGCGGCAATTATACGATTCCTGAATACTCGCCATAAGCTGTAAATACACCAAAAGTAACATCAAACTGGCGACGACCAGGAGCAGTACACCATCATCGCACGGCATAGCGCCCGTCAAATCTCTGGAGGAAGCATGAACCGCATTTTCAAACAGCTCGGCTGGGCAGCGCTTGCGCTAGCCGGCGCCGGGTCCCTGGGCGTCGTCGCCCTGCAACGTGGCGAGCCGATCAGCGCGATCTGGATCGTCATCGCCGCCGTCTGCGTCTACCTGATCGCCTATCGTTTCTACAGCCTGTTCATCGCCGACAAGGTGCTGGGGCTAGACGCGCGCCGCATGACGCCCGCTTTCAAGCACAACGATGGCCTCGACCATGTACCGACGAATAAATATGTGCTGTTCGGCCACCACTTCGCCGCGATTGCCGGCGCCGGCCCCCTGGTCGGCCCCGTGCTGGCAGCACAGATGGGCTATCTGCCTGGCATGCTGTGGATACTGGCCGGTGTCGTGTTTGCCGGCGCGGTACAGGATTTCATCGTGCTGTTCATTTCCATGCGCCGCGATGGCCGCTCGCTGGGCGACCTGATCAAGGCTGAACTGGGCGAAATTCCCGGCATGATCGCCTTGCTCGGCTGCTTCATGATCATGGTCATCATCCTGGCCGTGCTGGCCTTGATCGTGGTCAAGGCACTGACCGGCTCCCCATGGGGCAGCTTTACCGTGATGGCGACGATCCCCATAGCCCTGTTCATGGGCGTGTACTCGCGCTTCATCCGCGTGGGTCGCATCGGCGAAATTTCCATCATCGGCTTCGTGCTGCTGATGCTGGCCATCATCGGTGGCCAATATGTACAGGAACACGCCGTTCTCGGCCCGATGTTCACCTTCACGGGCACGGAACTGACGTGGATGCTGATCGGCTACGGCTTCATCGCTTCGGTGCTGCCCGTGTGGCTGCTGCTGGCGCCGCGCGACTACCTGTCGACGTTCCTGAAAATCGGCACGATTCTGGGCCTGGCCATCGGCATCATCGTCGTCGCGCCCTACCTGAAAATGCCGGCCATGACCAAGTTCATCGACGGTTCCGGCCCGGTCTGGTCAGGCAATCTGTTCCCCTTCCTGTTCATCACGATTGCCTGCGGTGCCGTTTCCGGCTTCCACGCGCTGATTTCCTCGGGCACCACGCCGAAGATGATTGAAAACGAAAGCCACGCCCGCTTCATCGGCTATGGCGCCATGCTGATGGAATCGTTCGTTGCCATCATGGCCCTGGTGGCCGCCTCGACCATTGAGCCGGGCATCTATTTCGCCATGAACAGCCCGGCCGCCCTGATCGGCACCACGGCCGAGTCCGCCGCACAGGCGATCTCGCAATGGGGCTTCTATGTGACGCCGGAAATGCTGACGCAAACGGCCAAGGACGTTGGCGAGCACAGCATCATTTCGCGCGCAGGCGGCGCACCGACCCTGGCGGTCGGCATGGCGCAAATCCTCTCGGGCGCCATCGGCGGCCAGGCCATGATGGCCTTCTGGTACCACTTCGCCATCCTGTTCGAGGCGCTGTTCATCCTGACGGCCGTCGATGCAGGCACGCGTGCGGGCCGCTTCATGCTGCAAGACTTGCTGGGCAGCTTCGTGCCAGCGCTGAAACAGACGGAAAACGTCATCGCCAACCTGCTGGCCACGGGCCTGTGCGTGGCGGCCTGGGGCTACTTCCTGTACCAGGGCGTGGTCGATCCATTGGGTGGCATCAACACCTTGTGGCCATTGTTCGGCATCGCCAACCAGATGCTGGCGGCCATCGCGCTGATCCTCGGCACCTGCGTGTTGTTCAAGATGAAAAAGGGCCAGTACGCCTGGGTGACCATCACGCCGACCATCTGGCTGCTGCTGTGCACGCTGACGGCAGGCTGGCACAAGATTTTCGACGCCAATCCGCGCGTGGGCTTCCTGGCGCATGCGAAGAAGTACTCGGCCGCGCTCGACCAAGGCACCTTGCTGGCGCCAGCCAAGTCGGTAGCGCAGATGCAGCAGATCATCTTCAACGATTACCTGGACGCCGGCCTGGCCGCCTTCTTCGTCATCGTCGTGATCAGCGTGCTGTTCTTCGGTATCCGCACCGTCATGAAGGCACGCGCCGACAGCAAGCCAAGCACCAGGGAAACACCGTTCCAGGCCATGCCCACGGTGCAATAATGATCGATGAGATCATCAAGGCTGGACGGTATCTGGGGCAAAGCATGCGGCTGATGTGCGGCTTGCCCGAGTACGACACCTACGTGGCGCACCGGGAAGTGACCCATCCCGGCGAGCCGATGATGACGTATGAAGAGTTCTTCCGCGAACGCCAGGAGGCGCGCTATGGCGGCGCCGGCAAACGCGGCGGTTGTTGTTAATACCGGGGTCAGACCCTTTGGGTCTGACCCCAGCTTTTCTCAGGGTTTGCCTGTAGCTTGGCGACAGGTTTGATTTCATACCCCAAAGCAGATACTGGGGTCAGACCCGAAGGGTCCGACCCCGACTATATTTAGTTCCCCTCCCCCCTCTTCCCTTAGACCCACATCAACATCGGGACATGTCTTCACGTCTATATTTTTCCAATAGGCATTAAAAAACAGTCAACAGGTCGACCGGAGAAGCGCCGCCACCATGTTCAATTTCCAACGCTCCAGCATCAGTCAGAAGCTGACCATGATCTCGGTGCTGTCGTCGGGCTGCGCGCTGCTGCTCGTGTTCGTGGCGTTTGCGCTGACGTCCGTACTCAGCCACAAGGACGATGAAGGCCAGCAGTTGCTGTCGCTGGCGCAGGTGATCGGTGCGGCCGGCGCGGCGCCATTGCTGGCGGGAACATCGGCGCAGCCACAGGCGCAACAAGTGCTGGCGGCGCTGGCGGCGCGCGAGGAAATTACCCAGGCGGCCCTGTTCGACCGGGACGGACGGCTATTCGCCTTGTACCGCTCGGCGCAGCATGAAAAGGAGCGGGGGGCACTGGCCATGGCGGAAGACCTGGACCCGGCACTGCTGGCCGACATCGCCGCGCAGACGGTCAAGCAGCCGGTCAAGCAGACGATCACGCAGGGCGGCGGCCCGACGCTGACCTCCGCCATGCGTCTGTACCGTCCCATCTACTGGCCAGGCGAGGCGCAACAGCTGATCGGCGCCGTGCTGATCGAGGCGGACTTGAAGCACATGTGGCGTAACATCGGGCGCCACGTGGGCGCCCTGGTCGGCGCCACCGTATTTGCCTTTTTGGTGGCCGTGTTCCTGGCGCGGCGCTTCAAGAGCGTGATTGCCGAGCCGATCACCAAGCTCATTGATACGGCGCAAAAAGTGTCGCGCAGCCAGACCTATAGCCACCGTATCGCGCACCAGCGCAGCGACGAGCTGGGCGTGCTGATCGACAGTTTCAACGATATGCTGGCGCAGATCGATAGCCGCGACAGCACCCTGGCCAATTATCGCGACCAGCTCGAGCGCCAGGTAAGCGTGCGCACGGCGCAGCTGGAAAAGGCCAAGGATGCGGCGGAGGCTGCCAGCCAGGCAAAAAGCGCCTTCCTCGCCACCATGAGCCATGAAATCCGCACGCCCATGAATGGCGTGCTGGGCATGACGGAACTGCTGCTGGCCAGCGCTTTGAGCCCGCAGCAGCGCCACTACACGAGCATGGTACAGCGCTCGGGGCAAAATTTGCTGGTGATCATCAACGACATCCTCGACTTTTCCAAGATCGAGGCGGGCAAGCTCAGCGTGGAGTACATCCGCTTCAATTTTCGCGAATTGCTCGATGACATAGAACACGTGTTCACACCGCAAGCGGAAGCGAAAAATATCAGCCTGGAATTCGATATCGCGTTTGATATCCCCATCGCCATTTGCGGCGACCCATACCGTTTGCGCCAAATCATTGTCAACCTGCTCGGTAACGCCATCAAGTTTACGGAAACGGGCAAGGTCACCGTGAAAGTGGCCGTATGCAGCGAAGATGCGCCTGGCGTGGGCTTGCGCTTCGAAGTGCACGACACGGGTATCGGCGTATCGAACGAGGCGCAGGCGCGCATCTTCGAATCGTTCTCGCAGGCGGACGGCTCGACCACGCGCAAGCACGGCGGCACGGGCCTGGGATTGACGATCTCGAAACAGCTGGTGGAACTGATGGGCGGCACTATCGGCGTTGATAATGCTTTAACGCAAGGATCAATCTTCTGGTTCGAAGTAAATTTCGATAAGCGGCGGGTCGACAGCGACGACCCGTCCTTTAACCTGAAAACCACGCGAGGATTACGCGCCTTGATCGTCGACCATACACCCGCCACGCGCGCCGTGCTGGAGCGGCAACTGGCCAGCTGGCACATCGTCAGCGACAGCGCCGACACGGCCAGCGACTGCCTGCGCAAGCTGCGCGCGGCAGCGCAGGCCGGCACGCCGTATGCCGTGGCCCTGCTCGACATGGAATTGCCGCGCACCAGCGGCCTGGCCCTAGCCGCCACCATCAAGAGCGACCCGCTGCTGGCCGAGCTCAAGCTTTTGCTGCTCAGCACGCAGCGCACGGCGGCCGATCCGGTGCAGCGGCGCGAGGCGGGCGTGGCTTTCCAGCTGATCAAGCCAGCCCGCGAATGCGACCTGTTCGACTGCATCGTCACGCCGCCGCGCGCCGGCGATAGCCTGCGCTTGGTGGCACCGCACGCAGCGCGCCCTGCAGTACGCCATCCCGGCCGGCGCCAGCGCCGCCGCGTACTGCTGGCCGAGGACAATCACGTCAACGTGGAAGTGGCGCTGGCCATGCTCGACAGCTTGGGTCTGGACGTGGTGTGCGCGCGTAACGGCGAAGAAGCCTTGCAGGCGGCGCAGGCCGAGGATTTCGATTTGATACTGATGGATTGCCAGATGCCCGTGATGGACGGCTTTGCCGCCACGGCGGAAATTCGCCGCCACGAACAGCAGTGCGGCCACGCGCGCGTGCTGCCCATCGTCGCCATCACGGCCAATGCACTGCAGGGCGACCGCGAAGCGTGCCTGGCGGCCGGCATGGACGATTACCTGAGCAAGCCTTTCACGCAGCAGGACCTGGGCCACACGATCGCCCGCTGGATCACCCTACCGCGCGCAGCCACCGTGCACCACAGCGAAGTGCCGCAGCCGCAAACGCCGCCAGTAGTGCCACCCGAGGTGACGCCGCCGGCCTCCCCGCCAGCGGGCCAGGCACTGAACCGGCAGGCGCTCGACAACATCCGCGCCCTGTCGCGCACCGATGGCGATGCCCTGCTTGAGCGGGTCATCCAGGCCTTCGTCGGCGAGACGCCGCGCCAATTGCACGCCATGCGCGCAGCGATTGCCGGCGCGGACGCGCAGGCGCTGCGCAAGGTGGCGCACAGCCTCAAGTCGGGCAGCGCCAACGTGGGCGCCGATGGCCTGTCGCAGTTGTGCAAGGAGATGGAAAAACTGGGCCACGCCGGCAGTACCGAGGGCGCGGCTATCCTGCTGCAGCAGATGCAGCAAGCCTTCCTGGCCGTCAGCGAATCGCTAAGCGCCATCCTCGTGAAGGAACACTGACATGACAGCGCACCTCTCCCACCCACGCGGCCTGGTGCTGGTCGCCGACGACGATCCCGTGATGCGATTGCTGATGCGCCAAATGCTCACGCAGGTGGGCCTGGACGTGATCGAGGCCGAAGACGGCGTGCAAGCCTTGGCCAGCTACAAACACAACGAGCCGGACCTGGTCATGCTCGACGTCGACATGCCGTGCCTCGATGGCTTTGCCGTGTGCCGCCAAATCCGGCTCCAGGCAGTCGGGGGTACGGTGCCCATCATCATGGTCACCGGCGGCGACGAACTGGAAGCGGTCACGCACGCCTATGAAGTGGGTGCCACGGATTTCATTTCCAAGCCCATCAACTGGCCCATTCTCGGACACCGCGTGCTATACGTGCTGCGCGCCAGCGACGCCATCGCCCGGCTGCGCATCGCCGACGCGCACAACCGCGCGGTGCTCGCTGCCATTCCCGACACCTTCTTTCGCCTGAACCGCGAAGGCTATTATCTCGACTATGAACAGGGCCACGAGGCCAGCGCGGGCTTTTCCATCAGTGACTGCGTGGGCAGCCATATCGGCGACGTGCTGCCGCCCGAAATTGCCGCGCGCCTGCTCGACCAGGCGCACGCCGTGCTGGCCACGCAGCACATCGGCTCGGTCGACTACACACTCACGCACGAAGACAGCACGCGCCATTTTGAAGCGCGCCTGGTCGCGACGGGGACCGACGAGGTGCTGGGCCTGGTGCGCGACATCAGCGAGCGCAAGCGCACCGAAGAGCAGATCCGTCGCCTCGCCTATTGCGACAGCCTGACGGGCATCCCCAACCGCCAAGCGTTCCTGGAAACGCTGGAACACGAGCTGCAGCGCTCGAAAGAGCACGACAAGAAATTCGCCGTCCTGTTCATGGACCTCGATGCCTTCAAGCGCATCAACGATACCCTGGGGCATGACGTGGGCGACCATTTGCTCAAGGTGGTGTCGGAGCGCCTGCATGAAACCATCCGCCCCAGCGATCTGGTGCTGCACGCCGAACACGAGTGTGTAGCCACCTTCGGCGCCAGCAACTTGGCGCGCCTGGGCGGCGACGAATTCACGATCTTGATTCCCGACCTCGAGCGGGTGGAAGATGCGCTGAACGTGGCGCACCGGGTCAAGGAAGCCATGCGCCGACCATTCATGATCGAGGGGCACGAGATTTTCGTCACGGCCAGCATCGGCATTTCGCTCTATCCGGAAGATGGCGAGGACTGCAACTCGCTGCTCAAATATGCGGACACGGCCATGTACCACGCGAAGAACTGCGGCAAGAACAATGCCAAGCTCTACAGCTCTTCACTGACGATGGAAATCATGAGCCACGTCAAGATGGAAGTCGGTTTGCGCAAGGCATTGCAAAACAACGAGCTGTATTTGCTGTACCAGCCGCAGATCGACGTGCCCAGCACGCAAATCGTCGGCGTGGAAGCACTGGTGCGCTGGCGCCATCCCGAACGGGGCATCATTTCACCCACGGAATTTATTCCGCTGGCCGAAGAGACAGGACTGATCGTCCCCATCGGCGAATGGGTGCTGCGCACGGCGTGCAACCAGGCCAAGGCCTGGCAAGGCGATGGCGGACGGGCCATCCGCATGGCCGTCAACCTGTCGGCAAAGCAATTCAAGGATGAGAACCTGATGCAGATTGTGCTCTCGGTCCTGGCCGACACGGGCCTGGACGCGCGCCTGCTGGAGCTGGAGCTGACGGAGGGCACCTTGATGGACGATGCGCGCGCCACCATGGCGACTCTGGAGCAGTTGCGCGGCATCGGCGTGTACCTGTCGATCGACGACTTCGGCACCGGCTACTCATCGATGAATTACCTGAAACGCTTCGACGTGCGAGCCTTAAAAATCGACAAGAGTTTTATCGCCGGCTTGCCGCAAGACACAGAAAACGCGGCCATCACGCGCGCCATCATCGCCATGGCGCATGGCTTGAAAATGGTGGTCGTGGCCGAAGGCGTGGAGACGGACGAACAACTGCTGATGCTCGAAGAGTACGGCTGCGACATGGCGCAAGGCTATTTCCTGGGCCATCCCTTGCCGCACGACACGATCACGGCCATGCTGGCCCGACAGACGGGCCAGTTGCTCAGCGACAAAACTAGAGTACTTCGAAGGCAAGGATTTGCGTGACTTGCTGCGCGTTAAAATTATCGTCAGAAATCATTATCAGACTGCGGTGGCCATTTTCCAGGCGCGGGCCCCAGCTGATGCCTTCGATATTGTCGATTTTCGCCAGGCCGATCTTTTCCAGGTCCAGCAGCAATCGTTTGCGCACCGGTACATACGTGGCACCCGCCAACGCCGGCATGGCCTCAATATCGGTGGCGCCCTGCGTTTCCATCGCGTAGATACGCACATGATTGGCATACACGCCCTCGGCGTTTTCCACGCCGGCCCGTTCCACCACCAGCAACTGATGGTCATTGACGGCAAGGATTTCCGACACGCCATTGTCCGCCTCGCGCCCCGGTGCGGGCCGCGAAGCGACCGGCTCAATCGGATACGCATACTGGGCCAGCACCTTGCCAGTGCGGTCCAGGCGCGTGATGCGCGTCACGGAACCGTGTTCGGGCGTGGCCGGCGGGCCATCCTGGTACAGGGCCGCTTCCATGCCCAGCCACAGGCTCTTGCCATCGGCGGAAAACGACAGCGCTTCAAAGCTCAGGTTGTTGCGCGATCCCGTTTTTTCCTTCGACACCTTGAACATGGCGGGCGTGGGCAAGGTGGCCAGATAACGCCCTTCGCTATCGGCATGGCGCACGAACGGGTGCAAGCCTACCTTGCGGTTGCCTTCGCTGGCGTACCACAGGCTGCCGTCCTGCGGATCGACGCGAATGCTTTCGATATCGGGCACCTGGTCGCCACTGTCGAGCTTGGCATGCGCCAGGTTCGGATAGCGACTGCCGTCGGGCTGCGTGAAGAAATGCACGCTGGCCAGGCTCACGCCGGTAAACGCCTTGCTGTCATAGGCCAGGGTGGCGCGGTAAAAGCGGGCGGGATTGATTTCCGAACGGTCATCGCTTTCTATCACCCAGTTATTCTTCACCGCATCATAATCGATGCCGGACAAGCCGCCCACCGTGGTGCCCTGGAATGCCTGTTTCAAGTCGATGCGCTGCTCGCCGATCAGGCGCAGGCCGGCAATCGGCGCCTCATGCGGGAAGCTGGCACAGGCGCTGAGAAGGATGGATACGGCTAGCGCGGGGATCAGGCGCGCGCGCAGGGCGAGGAGGGACGACTGCTTCACTAAATTCCTTTATTAAAACCAAAGGGCACAATCTGGGGTCGGACCCTTAGGGTCCGACCCCAGTCCTTGCGTGGGATCAAAATGATTTGCCAAGCTAAACCTACACCACCCCATCGGCCTTCAATCGCGCGATGGCGGCCGCGTCATAGCCGAGCGAGGCCAGCACTTCATCGTTGTGCTGGCCCAGGGTCGGCCCCAGCCATTGGGTCTTGCCCGGCGTGGCGGATAATTTCGGGCTGATGGCAGGCAGTTTGACGGGCGTGCCATCGGCAAAATGGTGTTGCTCGAACATATTGCGAGCGATAAATTGCGGATCGCTCAGCATATCGCGCACCGAGTAAATTTTACCCGATGGTACGTCTGCCGCCTTCAACACGGCCAGTGCGCTATCGATCGTGTGTGTGGCGCACCAGGCGCCGATGGCATCGTCGATCTCCTGCGTGCGCGCCACGCGGCCATCATTGCGCGCCAGTTGCGGGTCGCCCGCCATGTCGATGCGCCCCATGGCCAGCATCAAACGCTTGAAGATGGCGTCGCCATTGCCGGCAATCACAATGTTTTCGCCGTCGCCCGTCGTATAGGTATTCGAAGGCACGATGCCAGGCAAGGAACCACCGGTGCGCTCGCGCACCACGCCCGCCTGGTCGTATTCGGGCACCAGCGACTCCATCAGGTTGAACACCGATTCATACAGGGCCACGTCGACCATCTGTCCTTCGCCGTGCTCGCGTCCACCCGTCACATCGCGGTGGCGCAGCGCCATCATGGCGCCGATCACGCCGTGCAGGGCTGCCACCGAGTCGCCGATGGACACGCCGACGCGCACGGGCGGGCGGTCGGCAAAGCCGGACACATAGCGCAAGCCGCCCATGGATTCGCCGATGGCGCCGAAACCGGGCAAGTCCTTCATCGGTCCCGTCTGGCCAAAGCCGGACAGGCGCACCATGATCAGGGACGGTTTAACTTGCTTGAGCTGCGCATAGCCGAGATCCCACTTTTCGAGCACGCCGGGGCGGTAATTCTCGATGATGATGTCCGCTTCCAGGGCCAGCTGGCGGGCAATCGCGCGCCCTTGCGGCGTTTTCAGGTTCAGGGTCAGGCTTTTCTTGTTACGCGCTTGCACCGACCACCACAGCGAAGTGCCATCTTTCAGCACGCGCCAGGTACGGATGGGATCGCCACCATCGGGCGACTCGATCTTGATCACGTCGGCGCCGAATTCAGCGAGCATGCGGGCGCAGAAAGGCCCCGCGATCAGGGTGCCCAGTTCCAGCACTTTAATGCCCGCCAAAGGACCAGCCGACGTTTTCTCTTGCATGATTTAGGTTGCCCTGCGGTCAAGCATCGCGCGGGCAATCGTGCCCGCGTCAACGTATTCGAGTTCGCCGCCCACGGGCACGCCACGGGCCAAACGGCTCACGCGCAAGCCCCGCGCCTTGAGCATTTCGCTGATGTAGTGAGCCGTCGCTTCGCCTTCATTCGTGAAATTGGTGGCCAGCACCACTTCACCGACCACGCCATCGTTGGCGCGGCCCAGTAATTTTTCCAGGTGGATATCTTTCGGACCGATGCCGTCGAGTGGAGAGAGTCGCCCCATGAGGACGAAATACAAGCCCTTGTAGGTCAGTGTTTGCTCGATCATCAACTGGTCGGCAGGCGTTTCCACCACGCACAGCAAGCGCTTGTCGCGCTCTTCGTCGAGACAAGTCTCACACACTGCATGTTCGGTAAAGGTATTACACAGGCCACAGTGATGCACGGCATCGACGGCCTGGAACAGGGCGCGCGACAGCATGGCCGCGCCTTCCCTATCGTGCTGCAACAAATGAAATGCCATCCGCTGCGCCGACTTTGGGCCGACGCCGGGAAGGCGCCGCAGCGCCTCGGTCAAAAATTCAAGCGACTTGGACATGGATCAACCCTGCCCCGTGCCACAGATCGTGCGCATGCGGCGTGGCATCAGAATGGCATTTTGAAGCCGGCTGGCAAGTTCATGCCGCCAGTCAAGCCTGCCATTTTTTCCGCCGATGTCGCTTCTGCCTTGCGCACGGCGTCATTGAAGGCGGCAGCCACCAGGTCTTCCAGCATGTCCTTGTCGTCGGCCAGCAGCGACGGGTCGATGGAAACGCGCTTGACGTCGTTCTTGCACGTCATGACGATTTTCACGAGGCCGGCGCCGGACTGGCCTTCCACTTCCACCAGCGCCAGTTGATCCTGGGCCTTTTTCATGTTGTCTTGCATTGCTTGCGCCTGCTTCATCAGGCCAGCCAGTTGATTTTTCATCATAAGAATGCTCCGTTCAATTCAGTTTAGTAATAATCAATGCAGGGTCGGCGCGGCAGAGCCGGCCGGTGCAGGGGTAATCGTCCCCGGCACGACAAAAGCGTCGAATGCACGCTGCATGTCGAGCACGAAGGGGTCGCTCGCGATGGTTGCTTCCGCTTGCAGCTGGCACGCTTCGCGGTGGGCCTGCGCTTGCGCGCTGGCCGTGTACCAGACGGCGCCCAGTTCCGTATCGACGTTGACCTTGCGGTCAAAGCGCTCGCTCAGGGCTGCGGCCAGTTTTTCCACGTTGGCCTGACTGCGCCACGTGTCGATGGGCACGCGCAGACGGAACGTGGTGCTATGGCCATCGTGCAGGCACTCGATCAGCTCGGCTTGCACAGCCAGCTGCTGAGCCACGCCGCGCAGCGGCAGGACGGCGGCGACGGCGGGCCAGTTGCCGTCCCAGTCCAGCCCCGGCACGGGCGTAATCACATATGGCCCGCTGGGCGCAGCTTGCTTGGCAGCACGTTGCGGCATGACGACGGCGGGCTGCTCGGTGCTCTGCGCGGCTGGCGCCGAGACGGCGATAGAGGCGCTGTCGTCAGAAAATTCGGTAACCCACGGCGGCAAGTCGTCGTCGTCCGGCGCCGGGGCCTGCTGTGGCAGCGCAGCCTGGCGTGCCGACGGCGCAGAGGCAGGCGCGATCGCGCCAACTTGCACCACGACCACGGCTGGCGCATCGTCCCACGGCGCCAGCGCTTTCGCGGCGGCGGGCGGTGGCGGCGCTGCCTGGACCGGCGCGGCCGGAGCTGGCGTCAGTACCGTAGCCGCAGCGGCAGCGGCGACTTCGGGCGCCGCCGGCTTGGATACCGACGATGGCGCCGCTGGCGCGCTGCCCGGACGGCCTTTCGAGGCGGCACGCGCCGCTTCCAGCGCCGCATTGATGGCGGCACGCGCGGAACTGATAGGTGCGCCCGATGCAGCCGGTGCAGCCGCAGCCGAGGCTGCTGGCAGCGGCGCGGCCGGCACTGGCGACGGCGTGGCTAGGGGTGCCGGCGCAGGAGCACGTGCAGCAGCAGAGGCAACCACGCGTGGTGGCGGCGCTTCGCTGCGCGCCATGCTGGCGGCAGCGGCGGCGGCGACGGCGGGCGGTGTCACGGCAGCATGGCTGGCCACGCTGTTCATGGCGGCGCGGGCAGCGGGTGCAGAAGCTCCTGCTGCGGCGCGCGCGGCAGCGACGGCAGCGGGACGGTTGCCCGGCGCTGCCACAGGCGCTGCCGCCGGTACGCCATCGGCACCGCCTACGCCAGGCCGAAAGGCCAGCATGCGCAGCAAGGTCATGGTAAAGCCCGCGTATTCGTCAGGCGCCAAGCCCAGTTCATTGCGGCCATGCACGGCAATCTGGTAAAACAGTTGCACTTCTTCGGCGTCAAAAGCAGATGCCAGGCGCACGATGTCAGCGTATTCGGGCAAATCCTGCGGCAAGGCGGCGGGCACAGTTTGCGCCAGCGCAATGCGATGCAGCAAGGTGCCCAAATCTTGCAGGGCACCGTTGTAAGACAGGCTGCGCGCCGCCATCTCGTCGGCCACGGCCAGCAGGTCGGCGCCATCTTGCTGCGCCAGAGCGTCGAGCAAGCGCACCAGGTAGGACTGGTCGAGCGCGCCGAGCATGCCTTGCACGGCATCGAGCGTTACTGCGCCGGCCGCATAGGCGATAGCCTGGTCCGTCAGCGACAAGGCATCGCGCATGGAACCGTGTGCGCCCTGAGCCAGCAGGCGCAAGGCCGGCTGCTCGAAGGCGATGCCTTCCTGCCCCAGGATATTGTCCAGGTGGCTGATGATGTGGCCAGGCGGCATCTGCTTGAGGTTGAACTGCAGGCAGCGCGACAGCACGGTCACGGGAATTTTTTGCGGATCCGTCGTAGCCAGGATGAACTTGACGTGCTCGGGCGGCTCTTCCAGGGTTTTCAGCATGGAATTGAACGCATGGTTGGTCAGCATGTGCACCTCATCGATCATGTAGACCTTGAAGCGCGCATTGCTTGGCGCGTAGACCGCTTGTTCCAGCAGCTGCGCCATTTCGTCAACGCCGCGGTTGGACGCCGCATCCATCTCTATATAGTCGACAAAGCGTCCCGCATCAATTGCCGTGCACGCTACACACACGCCGCAAGGCTGGGCAGTGATGCCACCGCTACCATCGGGACCGATGCAATTGAGCGACTTGGCCAGGATGCGCGACAGGGTCGTCTTGCCGACGCCGCGCGTGCCCGTGAACAGGTAGGCATGGTGCAGGCGACCGCTGTGCAAGGCATGCGTGAGCGCGCGCACGACATGCTCCTGGCCGACGAGCGTCTCGAAATTCTTGGGGCGGTATTTACGGGCGAGGACTTGATAGGACATGCTGAGATTTTACCATGCGATTTTGCGGGTGATCCTGCGCGACGGGCGCAAGCCTCATGGCCGGGCCATACACTATGGCAAACGCGGCAAAGCAGCAATTGTATAACATGGCCCGTGAGAGACAGGGAAAACACGGCACGCTCGGCAATGCTGCGGCACTAGGGAAAAATGTCGCCGTAAAAACAAAAAAGCTGCCCATGGCAGCTAGCTTGATGATCTTCATACAACATTCCCGAAGGAGGCGAGCCTGATCTGCGGCACTCATGGTTAATAGCCGTGGCTGCTTCGTTCCCGACCTGACCAGGTTAGCCATGCCACGATGCGCAGGGGCCCGCCGGGGATAATTATAACCGACCTGCGCAAGATTGGGGAAGTCACACAAAACCAGCGTACCCCAAAAGGCAAAATCTGGGGTCGTACCCTGAGGGTACGACCCCAGCATCTGCTCTTGGGTTGGCTCTACAAGCCCAGCTCTTGCCAGATGCCATCCACCCTGGCCTTCACTTCCGGCGTCATGGCGATGGTCGTACCCCACTCGCGCGTCGTTTCGCCCGGCCATTTATTCGTCGCATCGATACCCATCTTGCTGCCCAGGCCGCTGACCGGCGAGGCAAAGTCCAGGTAATCGATGGGCGTATTATCGACCAGCGTCGTGTCGCGGATCGGGTCGACGCGCGTGGTGATGGCCCAGATGACCTCTTTCCAGTCGCGGATATTCACGTCTTCGTCGACCACCACGATGAACTTGGTATACATGAACTGGCGCAAGAAGCTCCACACGCCGAACATCACGCGCTTGGCGTGGCCCGCGTACTGCTTCTTGATCTGCACCACGGCCATGCGGTAGCTGCAGCCTTCGGGCGGCAGATAAAAGTCGGTGATTTCGCCAAACTGCTTTTGCAGCAGCGGCACGAATACTTCATTCAGGGCCAGGCCCAGTATGGCCGGCTCGTCCGGCGGCTTGCCCGTGTACGTGGAATGGTAAATCGGATCGCGGCGCATGGTGATGCGGTCGATGGTAAATACCGGGAAACTGTCCTGCTCATTATAGTAGCCGGTATGGTCGCCATACGGCCCTTCCAGCGCATGTTCATAGCCGCTCGGATGGTTTTCATCGGGATAGATGTGACCTTCGAGCACGATTTCGGCCGAAGCGGGCACACGCAATTCGCTGCCGATGGCTTTCACCAGCTCCGTACGGCTGCCGCGCAGCAAGCCGGCGAACTGGTATTCGGACAGGCTATCGGGCACCGGCGTCACGGCGCCTAATATAGTAGCGGGATCGGCACCGAGCGCGACAGCGATCGGATACGGCTTGCCCTTGTTTTGAATCGCATGCTCGCGGAAGTCCAGCGCCCCGCCGCGGTGCGCCAGCCAGCGCATGATGACCTTATTGCGTCCCAGCACTTGCTGGCGATAAATACCCAGGTTTTGCCGCTTCTTGTTCGGGCCCTTGGTGATCACCAGGCCCCAGGTGATCAGGGGAGCGATATCGCCAGGCCAGCAGTGCTGAATGGGCAGGCGCGCCAGGTCGACGTCATTGCCTTCCCAGACGATTTCCTGGCACTTCGCGCCGCGCAACTCTTTGGGCGACATATCCCACACGGATTTCACCAGCGAACCGAGGCCCAGCAAATCCTTGAAACCCTTCGGCGGTTCCGGCTCCTTCAGGCGCGCCAGCACATGGCCGATCTTGCGCAACTCGCTGACATCTTGCGCCCCCATGCCCAACGCCACGCGGCGGGTGGTGCCGAACAGATTGCCCAGCACCGGCATCGTGTGTCCCGTGGGATTATTGAACAGCAAGGCCGGTCCGCCCGCACGCAAGGTGCGGTCACACACCTCGGTCATCTCCAAAATCGGTGAAATAGGGGTCGAAATGGGCTTAAGCTCACCCATTTGTTGCAGCTGGGAAATAAAATCCCGCAAATCTGAATATTTCATGTGTTTTTAAATTTTTTTGACGTCGGACGCCGTTGCTGAAGGATAGATGCCAAGTAATTGATTTTATTGGCTTTTGGCACAATGCAAGACAATAAGTTAGACATAAAAGTAATAAAGAATCGATTCGTTAGTATTGACTTGATATAAAACGGCTTCTACAATTCGCCCAACTTGAAAGAGCACGCCGGCCCAGAGCTTGATTTTAGCGTTTCTCTTTCATTCACGGAGTCGGGGCTCCACATGACATTTTAAGGAGTGTTTTCAAAAGGCGTCTGCCTTACCCCCGGTAAAAGTTGTATTGCGACTGATCCAATACCAAGATGGGACGGATCAGCTCAAGCAAGCAATGACGGCGTTTCTCGCACGCATCCATACGCGGCGGTAACGATGTGATATTTCTGATGCACGGCATTGGCAGCACCCACGACACCGCGACCCTGCGGAGGGACTGCCTGTTGACGCGACATTTCGGGGAACTCTATGACTCATCGTAGCACTGAAGCAGCCTTGTCTGCTTCAACCATGGCTGGACAGCCAGCGTTGGCGCGTTTGCGCGCCCGCGCACAAGCCATTTCGGCACGCGGCGTATTAGCAACGGCGCAACACACACTGACAGTGTTCGGCATTTCCGCCCTGGCGCTGATCGCCCTGCTGATGTTCCGCCCCGACCTGGGCAAGCAACTGACGCACAGCCTGTTCCCGCTGCCGATGGCAGAAGCACAAGCTGTTGAAGCACCGGCGCTGTCGGCACTGATGGAAGCGCCTGCTTCCGTGCAAACGGCCGCCGCCAACGAGGCACCTTTGACCAAGGAAGAAAAAGCCTTGCTGGGCACGCAAAAGCAGCAGCAATGGGTTACCACCTGGCTTGCCAAGCGTTACCGCGTAGCCAACGATGCGACCAATATGCTCGTTTCGACGGCCTATCTGACGGCACGTGAAATCAAGCTCGACCCGTTGCTGATCCTGGCCGTGATGGCCGTCGAATCGGGCTTGAACCCATTCGCCGAAAGCCCCGTGGGCGCACAAGGCTTGATGCAAGTCATGTCAAAAGTACACCATGAACGCTTCCAGGAAATGGGTGGCGTGCAAGCAGCGCTGAATCCGGTCGCCAACATCCGCGTCGGCTCCTTGATCCTGAAAGACTACGTCACGCGTGGCGGCTCCGTCGAAGCGGGCTTAAAAACCTACGTGGGCGCCGCCAACTTCGCCACCGACTCGGGCTACGGCTCGCGCGTGCTGGCCGAATACCGTCGTCTGAAGCAAGTATCGAACGGCCAGCGCGTGCCGACCACCACGCCAGTGATGGCATCGAACACGCCAGCGCCAGCCAAGGCCACGCTGGCCGAAAGCGGCAGCATCAGCCTCAAGATGGCAACGCACAACGAGATCGCCGGCCTGTGACCCTTTAGAAGCCCTCACAGGGCTAGCAAAAATAGTCTCCAATAAAAAAGCCACCGCACGCAAAGTGCCGGTGGCTTTTTTATTGGCTGCGGCTATCACCGCAGAATCTGTGTCTCTATTACTTGCGCTTGTTGGCGTTGACTTCGTCCTCGCGCAATTTCACTGCCAGCTTGTCGAGCACGCCGTTCACATATTTGTGGCCGTCGATGCCGCCAAACGACTTGGCCAGCTCGACCGCTTCGTTGATGACGACGCGGTACGGGATTTCCATGTTGTTCTTCAGCTCGAAAGCGCCGATCAGCAAGATGCCGTGTTCGATGGGCGACAGTTCGGCGATATTGCGGTCGATCAAAGGAGCCATGCTGTCGCGCAGCGCCAGCGAATCCTTGATGGCGCCGTACAGCAGCACCGTGAAATGATCGCCATCGGCCTTGTCGAAGCCGTGCGCGGCGCGAATATTGTTGACGACGGTGGTCGCGTCTTCATTGTTCAGCAGCCACTGATACAAGCCCTGCAGCGCAAACTCGCGCGCGCGGTGACGCGGCGTGCGGTTTTTGCTGGGATTGGCGAGCAAATTTTTCTCAGTCATGATTGTTACCTGTTCTTAAGTACGTGTTCACTACAAATTCCGGCGAGACATTGCGGCGTGCTTTTAGGCAGCGCAGCCGCAATTAAAGCGTGCGTGAGAAGGATGTCAGGGCAAGGCGCGAAACCGAAGACAGTACGCAAGTACGGCGAGGCCTTGCAACGCAGCCATGGCATTCTTGTCACCCGCGCTTAATCTTCGTCGGATTCTTGCAACTCTTCTAGCGCTTGCGCCAAATTAGCCATTTCCACTGCCACGCGTGCCGCTTCGGCTCCCTTGACCAGCATGCGCACTTCCGCCTGCTCGTCGTTTTCGGTCGTCAACACTGCGTTGGCGATAGGAATGCCGTAATCGAGACCGATGCGCGTGATGCCCGCGCCCGATTCGTTCGATACCAGCTCGAAGTGATAGGTTTCACCGCGAATCACGGCGCCCAATGCGATCAGGGCATCGAATTGCTCGGTTTCTGCCATTTTTTGCAGAATCAGTGGGATTTCCAGGGCGCCCGGCACGGTCACGTGCAGGATATCTTCATCGGCCACGCCCAGCTTGCTCAACTCTTCCAGGCATGCCGACAGCAAGCCACCACCGACGATTTCATTGAATCGTGCCTGGACGATACCGACGCGCAAACCTTCGCCGGCAAAATTGGTTTCATAGGTTCCTACGGTCATCATATGCCTCTTTATAAGTGTTCAGCGGCGGCGCCGCGCGCCGGGCCGCTGAAGATTGTGTATCAATTACTTCTGCTCGCCAGGGCACTGAAAACCCGTCACTTCCAGGTCGAAACCGACCATCGACGGCATTTTGCGCGGGCTCGCCAGCAATTTCATCTTGCTCACGCCCAGGTCGCGCAAGATTTGCGCGCCGATGCCGTAGCTGCGCAAGTCCATGCTGGCGGCACGGCCTTTCGGCTTGGCTTGCGGCGTGTCGAGTGCAGCGAACTGCGCAAACAGTTCACTCGAGGTCTCGCCACAGTTCAGCAAGACCATCACGCCCCGCTCGGACTGCTTGATGGCAGCCATCGAGGCGGCCACCGTCCACGAGTGGGTGGTCGCTTCGTTTTCCAGCACATCGAGCAGCGAGACAGGCTGGTGCACGCGCACCAGCGCTTCCTGGTCGGATACCAGATCACCGTGCACGAGGGCCAGGTGGGCCGACGAGCTGGGCTTGTCACGGAAGGCGATCAAACGGAAATCGCCGTGCGCCGTGCGCAAGGTGCGCTCGGCAACGCGCTCGACCAGCGATTCCGTCTGGCTGCGGTAATGGATCAAGTCGGCAATCGTGCCGATTTTCAAGCCGTGCTGCTCGGCAAACACCAGCAAGTCTGGCAGGCGCGCCATGGTGCCGTCGTCCTTCATGATTTCGCAAATCACGGACGCGGGCGTCAGGCCGGCCATGGCAGTGAGGTCGCAACCGGCTTCCGTGTGGCCTGCGCGCATCAGCACGCCGCCTTTTTGGGCTTTCAGCGGGAAGATATGGCCAGGCTGGACGATATCGCTGGGCTGCGTGCCCTTGGCAACAGCCACCTCGATGGTCTTGGCGCGGTCGGCAGCGGAGATACCCGTCGTCACGCCTTCGGCCGCTTCGATCGAGACGGTAAAGTTGGTGCCATAGGCGGTGCCGTTGCGCGACGTCATCATCGACAGGTTCAGCTCGTCGCAACGCTCTTCCGTCAGGGTCAGGCACACCAGGCCACGCGCATGCGTGATCATGAAATTGATGGCTTCAGGCGTCACGAAATCGGCGGCAAGCACCAGATCGCCTTCATTTTCCCGGTCTTCTTCATCGACCAGTATCACCATGCGGCCCGCGCGCAATTCAGCGACGATCTCTTCGGTGCTGGAAATAGACATTATTCATCCTCTTAGGACGCCTGTCAAAACCTGCTGCGCGTGAGTACGGGCGGCCTGCGACGGGCAAAGTACCTTGGTACGCTTGCGCTTCTCAGCCACCTCTCCCTTGCGCTCGCCACGATTTTGCCTAGCGTTGTTAATGAAACTAAAAACTGCAACATGGAGCGCGAAGATTCCGCGAATTTGCAGGAATTTTCTTATAGTCTGCTATTTTAAAGGATTTAGCGCTTGCAGGCCTGAAATAAGACAGCTTTGCGGCATGCGCGCCGCAGCCTGCCCCACAAAGCGCCGATTGCCCGACCCGGCGCAGACAAAGGCGGCAAAACGCGCGCCGCCGGCCTTGCAAAGGACCCGGCATATTCGACTCAGCACATTCGGCTCGGCACATTGACTGCCGCTTCGCACCCCGTAGTTTGCGCCGCAGCAGGCGCTCCTTGCTCCTTTTTGCACCCCTTAGTTTGCATCGTAGCAGGCGCTCCTTATTACCGTGGAAGCAAGCCTGCTGCCCTAGATTTTAGGGACGGGCTTGACGGCTTCCACGGGGGCCACCGGGGCCACCAGCGGCAGGCGCGAGTCGCTGGCCGGCATTGGCCCATGCATCAAGCCAGGATTGAGGGCGGCATGGTTCACATGATACGCGGCGATGGCCGCAGCCACGGACGGGTCTTGCGCTGACGGCGGCGGCATGGCCATGCCCGCATTTTGCGCGGCCAGCTCTTGCGCTTGCGCATTTTTCTGGGCCAACTGCGCTTGCGCCGTCGCCTGGCCTGCATCGGCCTGCACTTGCGCTGCGCCTGCCAGCGCCGGGGCAGCACGCGCGACCTCCTCTTGCTGCGTCGGCAGCGCGACAAGCGTCAGATCGGCCTCGACATTGGTCGCCAGTAAAGCGCCCTGCTGCCGGGCCAGCGCGGCACCGGCCTGTGCCAGCACGTCCGTTCCCTGTTGCAGGGCGTCCAGCGTGGCATTGCTGTCGGCCGCATACGCGGCCTGCAACGTTGCTGCATTCACCTCTCCATTGCGCAAATCGATGCCGATGCGGGCCAAGCCCGCCTGCGCCAGCGCAGCCGTCGCATTCATCGTGCCATCGCCTGACAGCACATCGTAGCGCTGCGCCAGGCTGCCCGCCGTGTCGCCGGCCGTCGCCAGTTGGCTGGCATTGATCGTGCTCGTTTGCAGTTGGCTCAACGATGCCGTCAACTGCCGCGCCAGCGCCAGCAAGTCGTCATTGACATTGACGCGGGCATTGGCTGCCATGGCCTCGTCCGTGACGCCCTGCAAGGCCAGCAGTTGCCGGCGCGACAAGGCCACGCCGGACAGAAACTGGCCCAGCGCAGAGAGCTCGACCTGGGTCGATGGCAGCACGGCAAGCGTTGCTGGCGCGCCAGACCACGGCACAGGCGATGCTGGCGCCAGCGCCGCCGCCTCGCCCACGCGGGGCGTCGCCGGTATGGCATTAGGCACGCTTGCGCGCGAAATCGGGTCCATGCCTGGCCTCCACTACCCAAAGCTACATAGTATGCGCGTAGTGACGACAAGCGGCACACGCTAGGCCAGGCACCGCTGTATTGCTACACTCGATAGCTTCGCTGCATCACTACGCTTGGTAGCTGTGTTCGGTGCCGTGTTCAGCGCCAGCCTTGTCCAGCGACAGCATGCGCTCGACATAGCGGGCGATCAAGTCGATTTCCAGGTTGACCTTGCCACCGACCGTCATGTGTTTCAGGGTCGTCATGGCGATCGTGTGCGGAATCAGGTTGATCGAGAAGCGGCAGCCGTTGACGGCACCCGCGCCCAGGTCTTCCACGCGATTGACGGTCAGGGACACGCCATTGACGACGACAGAACCTTTGATGGCCAGGTATTTCGCCAAGGTGTGCGGCGCTTCGATGACCAGTTCCCACGATTCGCCCACGGCTTCAAATTTGCGCACGATGCCCAAGCCGTCGACGTGGCCCGATACCAGGTGGCCGCCCAGGCGCTCGGCCAGGGTCAGGGCTTTTTCCAGGTTCACTTCCGTGGCGGTATCGAGGCCCGCGGTGCAATTGAGGCTTTCACGCGAGACATCGACGGCAAAGCCCGTATCCGTTTTTTCCACCACCGTCATGCAAGCGCCATTGATGGCGATCGAATCGCCCAGGGCCACGTCGGCCAGCGGCAAGCCGCCCGCATGGATGCTCAAGCGCACGCCTGCATCGAGGCCGCCGTCGAGCGCTTGCACGGTTTCAATCTTGCCGATGGCGGCAACAATTCCTGTAAACATGGAGCTAACCTTAAAAAAGTATAAAAAAAATATCAATTGCGCTAGGCGAATCTAGCAAGGATACGCAAATCTTCGCCCACTTGCTGAACCTGGTGAAATTGCAAAGTACGTTGCTGTTTGAGATCCGTCAATGCGGGCAAGGCAAACATGCCTTGCGCATCGCCCAGCAAGGTGGGCGCCAGGTAGACCAGCAGTTCGTCCACGCAGCCTTCGCGGATCAGCGAGCCGTTCAGCCTGGCGCCGGCCTCGACGTGGACTTCATTGATTTGCCGGCGGCCCAGTTCCTGCATCAACGCGGCCAGGTCTACCTTGCCAGCCGCGTTCGGCAACAGAATGACTTCCGCGCCCAAGGCGCGCAGCTGCGCTTGCTTCTCGGGATGGGCGACAGCGGCCACGATCCACGTGCCGCCGCCGGCAAGGATGCGTGCATCAAGGCTGATGTCGAGCCGGCTGTCGACGACGATGCGGCGCGGCTGGCGCGGCGTTTCGACGGCGCGCACGTTCAATTGCGGATCGTCCGTCTTGAGCGTGCCGATGCCCGTCAGGATCGCGCAGGCGCGCGCACGCCACGCATGGCCGTCGGCGCGCGCTGCCGCCCCCGTGATCCACTGGCTTTGCCCATTGTGCAAGGCTGTCATGCCATCGAGGCTGGCCGCCGTTTTCATGCGCACCCACGGCTTGCCGCGCTGCATGCGCGAAAAGAAGCCGATGTTCATTTCATGTGCCTGCTCCGCCAGCACCCCGGTGGTGACGGCGATGCCGGCCGCTTCCAGCTTGGCCAGCCCCTGCCCCGCCACCAGCGGGTTCGGGTCCGTCATGGCGGCCACGACGCGCCCCAGCCCGGCGCGCACAAGCGCATCGGAACAAGGCGGCGTACGGCCATGGTGGTTGCACGGTTCCAGCGTGACATAGGCGGTGGCGCCGCGCACGTCGTTGCCGCGCGCCGCCGCATTGGCCAGCGCTTGCACCTCGGCATGATCGTGCCCGGCCGCCTGCGTCACGCCGGCACCGATCACCTGGCCATCCTTGACGATCACGCAGCCGATGCGGGGATTCGGCGAGGTCGTGTATAAACCGCGCGCCGCCCATTCCAGCGCCAGACGCATGCCATCGATATCGTTCAGTATTTCCACGGGCTTCTTTAATAGTGAGTAATGGGTAAGCAACAGGTATTTCGGGTGATCCAGGTGTTTCAGGTGATCCAGATGAGCCGGCTCAGGAACTGTCGGCCACGCCGCTGCAATTGACCGTTTGCTGCTGCGGGTCGCACACACGCACCCTGCCCAGCATATTGATTTTAATATGCCGCACCTGCTTTCCCAAAGTCAGGGTCAAGGTACCCCAGCGCGCTGCCAGGCTATTGCTCGCGCTGCAACTGCGCCCTGCGCCATTGTAGGCGATATAAAACGGCGCCGTGGCCGACGAAAACGCGAACTGGGCCGTGATGCCTGACGGCAACGGCCCCTGGCGCAACAGCAATTCGTCAGCACCGTCGAACACCAGATTGGCATTCTGGTCGACAAAGATCAGCCAGCCAGCGCCCCAGTCCGTGCCGCCGGCTCCGGCCGGCATCAACAGCACGCGCTGTCCGCGCGCCATCGCCTGCGCCCGCGTCAATTCGATAGCCGAGAACAAGTCCATGGCTGCCGCGCGCATTTGCTGGCGCGCCAGCAAATGCGGCAAGGCGGGCATGGCAGCGGCCGCCAACAACGCGGCAATCACCAGCACGGCCAGTAATTCGAGCAAGGTATGCCCGTTCCAGCGTGGCCGCCGCTGCGCGAGCATGAGCTAGGGCCAGCAATGGCTGGCGGGACCGCTGCTGCTGCGCTGACCCGTGCTGCGCAAGGAGAGGACGCCGCAATCGGCATCCTGAAACTGCGCATCGACCTTGACGGTGCCGGGCAGGGCCCGCAACAACACGCATTGCTTGATTGTTAAGCCGGGACAGGCAAGCGCCTCGATTTCATACGCGCTGCCAGCGGCGCCCCCTTCGCCGGACCACCATGGAAACGCTTGCACCTGCGGCGCCGGCAAGGCCGATGAAAAGGCCAGATAGTGATTATTTTGCGAATAATAACGTTCCTGCTGCTGCATCAGCCGCAGCAGGGCCGCCTGCCCCTGCACCCGCTTGGCGCGTACGACATGGCCGTGATAAGCGGGCACGGCCAGCGCCAGCAGCAGGCTCGTGATCGCCAGCGCGGCCAGCAGTTCGATCAGGCTAAAGCCGCAGATGCTGCCGCTATTTGCAACGGGCCTGTACCACCTTGCAAGCGCAGCCATGCGCCCTCCTCTCTCGCAAAAACGCCAGCCGCTGCGCTGGCGTCGCCCTCTGCGTCCGCTTTCAGCTCGTCAACGTCGACATGCCAAGCATGCCGGCCCTATTTTTTCTTCGCCGCCTGGTGCAATTCGCGCCAGTTCGCCACTTCTCGCCAGCTGAGGCGCCGCGCCGGCAACGGTGCGCTGAGGACCTTGATGCCCACCGCGCTGGCGGCAGCGGACAAGCCGGGCTGCAACACAAGCAGTTGCTTGCGTCCCTCGGCACGCCCTGCCGCCGTCACGGCGCCCACCGTGCTGCTCAGTTCCAATGCCAGCGGCGGCGCGCGCGCCAGGCCATCGAACAAACGCCCGGTCTGCGCGCCCGCCTGCACGATACCGGCGCTATCGGCGGCAAAGCCGCTCAGTACATCGAGCACATACAGGCGCGTGGCGGGCTTGGCACAAGGGTCGCGCCCAGGCAGGACGGTGTTGAACATCACCTTGCCGGCAGCGAGCACGGCACTGCTGATGCTGCGTTCGCCCGTCTGCGCAGGATTGAGAAAATCGAGGTACCAGCCGCGCATGGCGGCGCTGCCCGTATAACGGAGCTCGGCGCCGTCGATACGCACGCCGCCCACCGCCTCGCCCAAGCTGCGCGGCTCCAGGTCAGCCCGGCTGCGCGTAGGAGAAGCGGCCTGCAAATCATCGTGCACGGCATAAAACGACTGTGGCAAAAAAGCGGCCGGCCAGGTATCGGCCGCTTCGACCAGCTTGCCCGTGCCGAACAACAGCAGATAGCCGCCACCGGGCGCATAAGCCACATTCAACTGCTGCGTCACGGGCTGGCGCCGGCCCTGCGCATCGCGCGCCACAAACACCAGCTTGCGCCCCTGGCCATCCTTCCACGGCGGCCCGCCAGCCATGTCAAGGCGCCAGATATTGCCCTGCAAATCGCCCGCATACACATGGGCCAGCGCGCCGTCGCTGCCCGCCACCACGGCGGCGGGCGGACCCAGCGCCTGGGGCAAGGCGTCCGCGTCTGCGTCCGCATTCGGGTTTGCGTGTGCGTCCGCACCACTGTCATGGCCGCCATCGCCGCCGCTGGCCACGGGCACCTTGAGCCGGAAGTAATTGCTTCCCAACACCCAGGGTGTGCCGGGCGACTTGTCCAACGCCAGCAGGAAAATGGCAGCGGCCGATGCGGGCGCCGTCGTATTCTTGCCATCGCTCACATAGTTGTTGTAAGCGCTGGCGACGACGGCGAAATCGCGGTAGGCCAGCGCGCCTTCTTTGCCGCCCATGTTGATGCGGGCAAAGGCGGGCGGCGCGCGCACATTGCCCATCAGCTTGTCATCGCGGTCCGTGAATTCCCACAGCGCCCCGTCCTGCGCGAAGCGCGCCGGGTCGGTGATATCGAGCGCAAACACGCCCTGCGCGCCGCCGCCCATGCCCGACACCAGCACCGTTTTCCAGCGTCCCGATGCCTGCACTTGCGCCGTTGCCGCCGCGCCGTCGAGCAGGGGTGCCGCACTGTAGTGAGTGCTCGCAGCGGCTGGCGCAAGGTGCAGCAGGGCTTGCGGCAGATAGGCAAACAATTCCCTGCCCGTGCGCGCATCGAATGCATGCAGCAAGCCATCGTTGGCGCCCAGGTACAGCATTTTCCGGCGCTGCAGCAACGCCTTGCGGTGCAAGCCATAAGCGGTGCCCGGCATGCCCAGACCCGGCGCGCCCACATACAGTAAATTGCCGTGCGGCGCCGCGCCCAGGCTGCCGGTGCGGCGCCGCAGGAAGCCGCCTGGCTGGCCCACTTCGTGCGTGCGCTCGCCCAGCAGATATGCGAGGCGCGCCTCCGCATGGCCCGCCTGGCCATCGCCACCCTCGAATGTGCTGCGCTGCTGTGCATCGAGCCGCTTCCATTCCAGCGGCATCAAGCTGCCCTGGGCGTCAAGCGTATAGACGGGACGCAAGACTGCTGGCGCAGCATCGGGCAGCAACTTTTCCTGCCCGCCAACGCGCCACAATGACTTGCCGGGAAGCAATGCAGCATCGGCAGCCACGGCAAACGCGGTGCGCGACAAGCTCATGGCGCCATCGGCCAGGCGCATCTGCGTCTGGAACCAATATGCCTCTTCAGCGCCGCTGGCCAGCGCCAGCAGGGCCGGCCCCGCCAGCGTCGCGGGCAAGCTACCCTTGTCGGCGGCCACAAAAGCGGCGCGCAAGCCCGCGATCAGGGCGGCCGGATCACTGCCCGGCAGGTAATGGGTGGGCCAGCGGCCATCCACGCTCCACTCCTCCAGCGCATTGCCCGACGCGCTACTGTAGGGGTTGGCGTCGCCGTTCGTATCGAGAAAACCGCCATATTTGGCCGCCAGAAATAAGGGAGTAGCATCGGGCACGCCCGCCGGGTCGCCCTGGCGCAAGTCGCCCGCATAGTGATCAATGCGGGCCATGCCGTCGTTCTTGGCGCCAGGGCGCAGTGCCTGCACATGCGACCAGTAGGCCAGGCCCGCCGCATGGTAGCTGGCGCCGCGCACTCCGTGGGCCAGCAATTCCAGTGCTGCCAGCTCGGGCCGTGGTGCAGGATTACCTTGCGCAGCGCCACTTTCCAGGCTACCGACCGCATGCGTCCAGGCCATCGCATCGAACGGCGGCGACGCAAAGCCATCGGCGGCGCGCGCGCGGTCGCCGTTTGACGGGGGCGTCGCCGCAATATTGCCGGGTACGTAACGGTCGCCTGCCATGCCCGCATCGCCGAGGCTGACGACGCTATGGCGCTGACAGCTGACGCTGCGCGGGTCGCGCCAAACCGTCACGACCGGCAAGCCGTCGTCGATGGCGGGTGGCACCGTGGCGGGCGGCAGTACGGCGCTCGCTTGGCGTCCCTGCAGGTAGCGCAGTGATTCGTACAGCAATTCGGCCAGCGGAGCCGCGCTGGCGTAGGCACCGGGACGCTCCGCATTACTGCGGCCCAGGCCATTGATGTAAGCGCCCACCGCGCCGCCTGATTTGGCAGCTGGCGCCACATACACGCCACTGACGGGATTCCACTCGGCATCGGGATTGTCTTGCGGCAAGAAATCGGGCGCCGTCCAACGCTGCGGTCCCACGTGGGCCAGCGGCGCGCGCAACACGCCGCCATACACGGGACCTAGGCTGGCGGGCAAGCCGTTCAAGTGGCCAAACACGCCCACGCGCACCCTGCCGCCATGGCGCTGCACGGCGCCCACCGGCTTGTAGTTTTTGCCATACGCCAAGCACAAGTCGTCGCGCAACGGCCCCTCATCGGCGTCGCAGACGCGCACGCGCGCCAGGAACACGCCGTGCGTGGCAGCGCTGCCGGGCGCGTCGCAACTGCCGCCCACAGGCTGGCCGAGGCTGGCGTCGCTGAACAGCAGGCGGTTGCGGCAGGAAACGATGGCCAGTCGCGCCAGCGCAAACGGTGTCGCCGCCGCCACGCCTTCCTGCAAGACCTTGCGCGGAAAAAAGAGAGGATGGGCAAAAAAGTCGATGGGACCGTCGGCATTGGGCAGATACGCGCGCTGCAGCACCGTCTTGCGCACTTCATCGATGACGCGGTCGCCGCCCGTCAAGGCATAGCGCACGATGTCGAGCATGCTGGCACTGGCCCAGTTAAGAAAGTTGCCACTAAAACTATCGCCGCCGCAGCCGTGCAGCGCATCGGCCGGTTTCAGCGCGGAAAAGTAAGCGGTCGCTACGCGCAAGTCCGGCAACATGGCGCCATCCTTGATGCGGTACGGATAGCCATAGCACATGCGCGCATGAAAATAGCCGGCGTACTCGCGCTGCGGCGCATAGTCGCCGCCGTGCGCGGCAGCGGCTGCAGCATGCGTCAACGATAGATTGAGCAGCAGATTGGGCGGCACGCGGGCAGCGTGCAAGCCAGCGTCGGCCCGCACCAGCGCCACCGGGGGAACGGCGGCAAAGGCGCCGCCGCCAGCCAGGACAGCGAGCAGCAGCGAGCAGACGCGGCCAGCGCGCCGCGAGGCGGACAAGCAATATGACAAGCGAGCGAACGAGCAAGCGGACAAGCGAGCGAACAAGCAAGCGGACAATACAGCGAACGACGCAGCCCTCATGGTCCGCCTCCCGCCGCCTCTTTGCGGTAGTAACTTTGCAGCACAACTTGTGTGCTTTCCTGCGCGCCAAACCCGATGGCAGTGATGCGATACACATAACTTTCCGTGGCCAGGCCGCCGGCTATTGCCGCTGCCTGCGCGCCGGGCCGGTGAAATGGCAGCAGTTCGATCAGGTAGCGGGGCCGGCGCGACGGCAGGAAACCCTGCCCCGTCTGCATGACGGTGCCCGTAAATTGGCCAAACGGCACCGTACGGCTGCCCGCTTCGGCGCCAGCCAAGTCCATGCTCAGCCAGAGCGCCGGCGCCTCCGGGGGCGCAGGCAGGCACAGGCCGAGTGCACCGCCTTCGCCGCAGCCGGCCGCGAAGCCTGCCGCACTGCCCGGCGCGAAGAGACTGCTGCGCCCGGGCACGCCGGGCAAGCCTTCGATATCGTTCTGCGCATCCATCAATGCCTCCTCCGCCGCCTGAAACGCGATCTGCCGGTCGCGCTCGCCGCGCGCCGCCTTTTCACCCTGCAAAGCCATCTGCGCCGCCGATATGCCCAGCAGCAAGATGATCACGAGCAGACACAGCACATACACCAAGGTCGCGCCACGCCAGCGTGCGCCAGCAGCGCCTCTGGCGACGCCAGCGCAGGCGCCCATGCCGGCCATCATGGCGCTGGCCTATGCTGGCCCATTGCGCAGCATAATGCTGGTCTGCACCAGTTGCCGTAGCCGCGAGCGCGTGGCTGCGGGCAAGGCCGCGCGCGCGATGCGCACGCCCGTGTCGCTGGCGCCGTGCGCCTCGGCGTATGCTTTGCCGAACAGGTCGAACTGCGACGGTCCCAGTTGCGCCATTTTGTCCACCTGCCCCACCTCGCCATGCAACAGCAGCGCCACGCGCACGCCAGACACGCGCTTCCAATGCGTGCGGCGATGAAAATCGCGCTGACGCTCGGCCGCATCGGCCCCCTCCAGCACCAGCGCGGCATCGCGGGCGTCGAGCACGCTGGCGTTGACATACCGGTTCGCCACGCCATCGGGCGGCGTATCCGTGTCGAGCCCATACAGTACCTGGAAAGTATCGACGCCACGGATGATGGCGTCCGCGCCCCAGCCGTTCGCGCCACGGTATTTACAGCGCAGTTCGCCCACGCCATCAGCGCCCTGCGCGACATAGAAAATGCTCCAGCCGCGCTGTGTCTCGGCTTTCGCGGCGCCCACGCCGAAACCGGCGCAATTGAGCACGGAACCGTCGCCGCCCTCTTCCTTGCCGGCGCCAAAAAAACGCAAGGCCAGCACATCGCTGCCATGCAAGGCGCCGGGCAACGCGCCGCTGATGCCCTCACTGTTCTTGACCAGGCTGCGCGCGTCGAGGCCGGCGATATTGGCGCTATCGTCATCGGCATGGGCCACGGGCGCGGCGCTGCTGTCCCAGTTCACATACGCGCTCTGGCGCACGGCGCGGGCGATGCTATCGAGCGCATAGCGGCCGTTGTCATCGAGGCGCACGCTGGCGGACTGCTCGCCATAACTGCCGCTGGCGGCCAGCAGTACGCTACTGGCCGCCAGCATCAACAGCGCCCCCAGCGACAGGGCCACCAGCAATTCGACCAGGCTCATGCCGTGGTGCCCGCGCAAGACAGTGTTCATGCGCCACCTCCGCCGAGCTGGAATGCCAACCGGGGCAGCGACTCGCCAGCCCCATTTACGGCCGGTGATCGGTCGGGCTGGCGGCCACGCCAACCGAGCTTGATGACGATGGGCGCGCCCTTGCCGCCGCTGCACGCCCAGTGCAAGCCCTGGGCGGCGCCATCCCAAGCGGGAGCATCGCGGCAGACACGCAGGCGCGCGCCGGGCAAGGCCGCTTGCAACTGCTGCTTCCACTCGGCGATATCGAATTGCGCCAATTCGGCCGCGCTGCAGGCAGCAGGTCCGAAGCAATCGGGTGCGCCGCCAGCAGGCTCGGCGTCGTCCGCTGCCGCGTAGCTGACGTTCAGGTAGGCATTGCCCGCATCGGGGCCATACATGAGCACACTGTTCGCGCGCATGCGTTCAGCCATGCCGGCAGCCAGTTGCACGCCCGCCGACAACAGCGCCGATTCATGGCGCGCGCGCAGCGAGCTCAGTTGCAAGATGCTGGCGCCCAGCAAACCCAGCGCCAACAGCAGCAGCGACACCAGCACCTCGACAAGGCTGCTGCCATCCATGGGACCACGCGCGCCGCTGTGCATGAGCTTCTCCTGCAGCAAGACTGGAGCCGCACGGACGTCCGGCCCAGTTACACGATAGGCGTGCGCAAAGACGCGGGCATGAGGCAGCGCAAACGTCGCCAATATAGTGAGGGAAGAAGGAAAAACGGCCGCAGAAAAAAGCGCCTCAATTGATCAGACCACTTGCCAGTCGAGCGCTGGCGTGGTGCGCGTGGGAGGCTGCCTCAGCGGCATCTGATATAGCTGATGTCGCTGATGTCGCTGCTGTCGCTGATGCAGCTGATGCACGGCATGTCGAAACAGCGTCAGGGCTTGCTGCGCGCCTGTCCCACTTCGGCAATCGCATCCTGGAACTCGGCCACGTCTTCGAAATTCTTGTACACGGAGGCGTAGCGGATATAAGCGATCTTGTCGAGGCGCTTGAGTTCTTGCATCACCAATTCGCCGATATAGCCGGAATCGACTTCGCGCAAGCCGCTGGTCAGCAATTTTTCCTGGATGGAAGCGATGGCCGCATCCAAGGAGGCTGCCGCGACGGGTCGCTTGCGCAAGGCCAGCATCAAGCTGCCGCGCAACTTATCCGCAGCGAAGTCCGTCCGGCTGCCATTCTTTTTGACGACGGCCGGCATGATAAGTTCAATCCGCTCGTAGGTCGTGAAGCGCTTGTCGCATTTGCCGCAACGGCGGCGGCGCCGAATGGCATCCCCGTCCTCCGATACGCGCGTATCGAGAACTTGGGTATCGCCGTGCTGGCAAAATGGACATTTCATGGGCTGGCTACAACTTTATAGTAATAATTACGGGAAATCGCCGCCCTGAAATACAAGGGCGCCCCAATCACTGCGGGCGCCCTTGGGCACGGCTGGAATGGGTCAGACAGAATCTTACTCCGTATGACACATTCTGGACAAATAATTATGCCGCGTATACAGGATGTGCATCGGCCAGCACTTTCACGGCCGCTTTCACGCGCTCGATGGTGGCGGCGTCATGCGGATTGTCCAGCACGTCGGCGATCAGGTTGCCCACTTCTTCCGCTTGCGCTTCCTTGAAACCACGCGTCGTCATCGCCGGGCTGCCCAGGCGGATGCCCGAGGTGACGAAGGGCTTTTGCGGGTCATTCGGGATGCCGTTCTTGTTGCAGGTGATGTGCGCGGAACCGAGGATGGCTTCGGCTTCCTTGCCCGTCAGGTTCTTGGCGCGCAGGTCGACCAGCATGACGTGCGATTCGGTGCCGCCGGAAACAATGCGCAGGCCACGCTTGATCAAGGTTTTCGCCAGCACGTCGGCGTTCTTGATCACTTGTTTCTGGTATTCGACGAATGCCGGGCTCAGCGCTTCTTTGAAGGCGACCGCCTTAGCGGCGATCACGTGCATCAGCGGGCCACCCTGGATGCCAGGGAAGATGGCCGAGTTGATGGCTTTTTCGTGTTCCGCCTTCATCAGGATGATGCCGCCGCGCGGGCCGCGCAAGGACTTGTGCGTGGTCGAGGTGACGAAGTCGGCGAACGGCACCGGATTCGGGTACAGGCCAGCGGCGATCAGGCCTGCGTAGTGGGCCATGTCGACCAGGAAGTAGGCGCCCACTTCCTTGGCGATCTTGCCGAAACGCTCGAAGTCGATCTTTTTCGAGAAGGCCGACGCGCCAGCGATGATCAGCTTTGGCTTGCGTTCGCGAGCCAGGCGCTCCATCGCCTCGTAATCGATGTCTTCTTCCGCCGTCAAGCCATACGAGACGACGTCGAACCACTTGCCGGACATATTGAGCGGCATGCCGTGGGTCAGGTGACCGCCTTCGGCCAGCGACATACCCATGATCAGGTCGCCCGGTTTCAGCACGGCAAAGAACACGCCCTGGTTCGCCTGCGAACCAGAGTTCGGCTGTACGTTCGCGCATTCGGCGCCGAACAATTGCTTGACACGCTCGATGGCGAGCTGCTCGGCCACGTCGACGTATTCGCAGCCACCGTAGTAGCGCTTGCCTGGATAGCCTTCGGCATACTTGTTCGTCAGCTGCGAGCCTTGCGCTTCCATTACGGCTGGCGACGTATAGTTTTCCGACGCGATCAGTTCGATATGATCGTGCTGGCGCACGTTTTCTTTTTGAATAACGGCGAACAATTCAGGATCGACGTTGGCGAGGGTGTGATCTTTTGCAAACATGTAAAAACTCCAAGTATGAGGGTGCTTGTACTGGCAGATTGGATCGAATGAGGGGAGCCGGCGTTAATTGAATAACAACATTGGATAGGCAGCCTCTTCGTACTGTTCCATAGTGGCCACCCAGGCGAACGGCTGATGAAAAATCTCACGTTTCCCGGTGGGTGCCCACCTTTCGCCGGATTGCCGACCGCCACATTATGGGGATCGCTCCGACTTTTCGCCAGTCACGTGAGACGTAATGGAAATGAAATTGTAAGTCAAGTGCCCAAATTGAGCAAGGAATGCAACCATGCCACCGTGCGCCAAGGCGGTGTGCCAAGGTGAAGCGGACAAGGCCGCAGCCCGCAGCGGCGACTGCGACGCTTAAGCTGTGCTTAAACCTGGCGGCGGTATGTAAGCGTATGTTACGGGACTTGTCATTATGCACTCCGCATTTACAATGCCGCGGTGCAACTTGTATGCCGCTTTTAGGCCACTTTTATGCGGTTTTTGCATGGCTTTCCAGCAAAAGCCCACAGTCACAAGAAGAAAAATCGCGTAAAATGTTGCTCAATCTCACTACTGGCACAATAAACATGCCTTCAGTCTTTACCTGGAACGTACGTGTCTACTATGAAGACACCGACGCCGGCGGCATCGTCTATTACGCAAATTACCTGAAATTTTTCGAGCGCGCGCGTACCGAATGGCTACGCGCCATCGATGTAAGCCAGCAAGCATTGCTGCAGCAGCACGACGCCATGTTCGTTGTCAAAAGCGTCAACGCCGACTATCATGCGCCAGCCAGACTCGATGACACGGTAAGATTGACATTAAGCATAGAAAAAATGGGACGCGCCTCCATTGTTTTTCTGCAACAAGCCTGGTGCGGCGAGCGCCTGCTGAACACGGCCCGCGTCAAGATTGGCTGCGTCGACTCGGCATTGCGCCCGCGCGCCGTGCCTGATGCAGTGGCGGCCCGCATGCGCGCCGCCTGAGCCCTACCCGCCACCCCCGGACAATTCACCCAACAGACTGCCAGCCAATGAACGTTACACAAGATCTTTCTTTCCTCGCGCTCATCAGCAATGCCCATTTGATCGTGCAACTGATCATGGCCCTGCTGCTGCTCATTTCCCTGACCAGCTGGACCTACATTTTCCGCAAGATGTTTGCCGTGCGCCAGGCGCGCAAGCAAACGATCGAATTTGAACGCAGCTTCTGGGCTGGCGGCAACTTGCATGCGCTGCACCAAAATGCCAGCGGCAACCGCGACCAGAGCGGCGCGCTGGCGCGCATCTTCGATGCCGGCATGGGCGAATTCATCAAGGGCAAGGCTTCCTACGGTGCGCGCGAAGCGCTGGACGTAGGTGCCGTGCTCGACGGCGCCCGCCGCGCCATGCGCGCCGCTTTCCAGCGCGAGATGGACGTGCTCGAATCGCACCTGGCCTTCCTCGCATCGGTCGGCTCCGTCTCGCCCTACATCGGCTTGCTCGGTACCGTCTGGGGCATCATGAACGCTTTCCGCGGCCTGGCCAACGTGCAGCAAGCCACCCTGGCCGCCGTCGCGCCCGGCATTGCCGAAGCCTTGATCGCCACCGCCATCGGTCTGTTCGCAGCCATTCCGGCGGTCGTCGCCTACAACCGCTTTTCGCATGATATCGACCGCCTGGCGATCCGTTTCGAGAGCTTCGTCGAAGAGTTCTCCAACATCTTGCAGCGCCAGTCGCGCTAAAAGGGAGCAGCGTCCATGGGTTCCTCATTCAACAGCGGCGGCATGCGCGGCGGCCGCGGCCGCAAGTTCAAGTCCGAAATCAACGTCGTGCCATATATCGACGTGATGCTGGTGCTGCTGATCATTTTCATGGTGATGCCATCGTCGAACAATCCCAGCGTGGTGAACTTGCCCAATGCGGAAAGGTCGGCGAAACCGCCCGATGACTATATCCAGATCGTGCTCAAGCCGAATGGTTCGCTATCGATCGGCGTCATCGGCAAGGAACAACTGGCGCCGGAAACGGAACCGAACCGCGACGCCCTGCTGCGCAAGCTGCGCGGCTTGCACGAGAGCAATCCCGACTTTCCCGTAATGATTGCGGGCGACAAGGAAAGCAAGTACGACGACGTGATCCAGCTCATTTCGGAAGCGAAAAAGATGGGCATTACCCGCGTCGGCCTGGCCACCAAGTAAGCACCGCAGCGTATTTCCAGACTTGACCGTTTTTAGATAGACTAGACTTTGCAGACCAAACAAATCGACCATGTACTCGGCAAGCCCTATCGCGTGCCGCGCGAACGCAGCCGCTGGCCCTCGCTGGGCCTGGCGCTGGCGATGCACCTTGGCCTGCTGTTTTTTCTGTGGGTGGGCGTACACTGGCAAAATACGGAACCCGTCGCCGTCGAAGCAGAAGTATGGGATATGACGGTGCAGACGGCCGCGCCGCCGCCCGAAGTGGCCACGCAGCCGGAGCCGACACCGGCGCCGCCGCCGGAACCGCCAGTGGAACAGCCGGCCCCGCCGCCACCGCCGCCGGTGGCAGCCCCCGAGCCGAAGGTCGACCTGCGCGAGGCGGAAATCGCCCTTGAGCGCAAGAAAGCCAAACTGAAAGAAGAGAAAGCGGCAGCGGAAGAACGCCGCAAGCAAGAATTGAAAGAACGCGAGGAAGAAAAGCGCGCACTGGAAAAACAGCAGCAAAAAGAAAAAGACAAGGCTGAGAAGCTGGAAAAAGAAAAAGCAGAAAAAGCAGAGAAGGCCGACAAGCTGGAGAAAGCCAAGCTGGAGAAAGACAAGCTGGCCAAAGAGAAAGCGGCGGAAGAAAAAGCCGAGAAAGAACTGTCCGAGAAAAAAGCGGCGGCCGAGAAAGCGGCCAAGGCCAAGAAAGCGGCGGCTGAAAAAGCCGCAGCCGACAAATTGCATGCCGATGCCATGAAACAGCTGATGGCTCAGGCAGGCAATGGCACAACGGGCACGGCCGCGAAAGCGACCGCGCCACGCAAGGACAGCGGCTATGTCGCTGCCCTGACGAGCAAGATCAAGAGCAATATCGCGTACAGCGGCAGCACGGACGTGCCGGGCAACCCGCGCGCCGTGTTCAAGATCGAGCAACTGCCAACTGGGGAAATTATTTCGGTCCGAAAGATTAAAAGTAGCGGCCTGCCGGCGTATGACAGCTCGGTGGAAAACGCCATTAATAAATCGTCGCCACTGCCAAAGAAAAAAGATGGCACTGTGGAACGCGAGATTGAACTCATATTCGAGATGAAGGATTTGCCTAAATGATGACCATGAAAAAAATGAGCTATGTCGTGCTCTGCGCGGGCCTGATGCTGGGGGCGTCCGGCGCCCAGGCGCAGCTGCGCGTGGAGATTACCGGGATCGGCAGCAACCAGATCCCGGTGGCTGTCGCCAGCTTTGTCAATGAATCGGCGGCGCCGCAATCGCTGTCTGGCATCATCAAGGCCGACCTGGCGCGCAGCGGCGTGTTCAAGCTGATCGACGCCGATGCGCCCGTCTCGGAGACGGCACCGGTCAGCTTTGAACTATGGAAGTCGCGCGGCGCCGACGCGCTGGCGGCCGGCACCGTGCAAAGCATGGCCGATGGCCGCCTGGACGTGCGCTACAAGCTGTTCGACACCATCAAGGGCGCGCAGCTGTCGGGCATGAACAATGCGGCTGCGCCGCAGTTCAACCGCCTGCTGGCGCATAAAATTGCCGATGACATCTATGAAAAACTGACGGGCGTCAAAGGCGCGTTCGCCACGCGCATCGCCTACGTCACGCAATCGGGCCGCGAATACCGGCTGGAAGTGGCCGACGCCGATGGCGAAGGCATCCAGGTTGCCCTGCGCTCGAACGAACCGATCATTTCGCCGTCATGGTCGCCGGACGGCACCAAGGTGGCGTATGTCTCGTTTGAAAAGAAAAAGCCCATCGTCTACGTGCAAAACCTGGTGACGCGCGAGCGCACCATCGTGTCGAACGAAAAAGGCAGCAATTCGGCGCCAAGCTGGAGCCCGGACGGCGCGCGCTTGGCCGTGGCGCTGTCGCGCGATGGCCATACCCAGGTCTACACCGTCAATGCCGACGGCAGCGGCTTGCGCCGCGTCAGCAACAGCAGCGGCATCGATACGGAACCGCAATTTTCGGCAGACGGACAAAGCATTTACTTCACCAGCGATCGCAGCGGCGGACCACAGATCTACCGCATGTCGGTCAGCGGTGGCGAAGCCAAGCGCGTGACGTTTGGCGGCTCTTACAACATCAGCCCGCGGATTTCGTCCGACGGGAAGACTCTCGCTTATATTTCCCGTCGCGATGGCAATTTCCAGCTCTACGCGCTCGACCTGGCTAGTGGCCAGGAACTGCGCCTGTCGGACACCGCCAACGACGAATCACCGAGCTTTTCGCCGAACGGGAAATATATCATGTACGCGACCGAATCCGGACGACGCAAGTCGCTGGCAGTGGTATCGGTGGATGGCCGCGTCAAACAGCGCTTGACTACTCAAGCTGGCAATATCAAGGAGCCCACCTGGGGTCCTTTTATGAAGTAAATGCTGTACAGTTTCACCTTTAACCATGACCCGGAGAATAAAAATGAGTAACTTTAAAAGTTTGGCTTTCATCGCCGCTACCGCAGCCCTGCTGTCCGCTTGCAGCACCCCAGTCAAAGTAGCAGAAACCCCAGTCGTTGAGCGCGCTCCTGAAAAAGTCGCCGCACCAGTTGACACCCGTCAAGTTCAGCCAGTGACGACCGCTTCGGTCGATCCACTGGACGATCCAAAAGGCGTGCTGGCTAACCGCAGCATCTACTTCGACTTCGACAAATACGTCGTGCGCGAAGCGGACACCGCAGTCGTGCAAAACCACGCTGGCTACCTGGTGAAAACGCCTAGCCGCAAGATCCTGATCCAAGGTAACACCGATGAACGCGGTGGCGCTGAGTACAACCTGGCCCTGGGCCAGAAACGTGCTGAAGCCGTGCGCAAGTCGATGGCCGCCCTGGGCGTGCCAGAAGGCCAAATGGAAGCCGTATCGCTGGGCAAAGAAAAGCCTAAAGCACAAGGCAGCAACGAAGCAGCATGGGCTGAAAACCGCCGCGCTGACATCGTTTATTGATGTTGACGGGTAAGCGCTGCAGCATTGACGCTTACCTAACTGGCCAGTCATAGGCATAATAATGGGGCGCAGCGCGGTGATTCACCGCCCGGCGCCCCGTTTGCATGTTTTGCGTAACCTTTGAAAGCCCGACCCATGATGACATTCTCGAAAGCCGGCGTCGCCGCCGCCTTGATGGCCGCGTTTGCCTACCTGCCCCTGCACGCCAACGCCGCCCTGTTCGACGACGACGAAGCGCGCAAAGCCATCCTGGAGCTGCGCGCCAAGGTCGACGCCATGGCGCGCGACCTGAACAACCGTATCGATACCAAGGCGGACAAGACCAGCACCTTGAGCCTGCTCAACCAGCATGACCAGACCATGCAAGAGATCGCCCGCCTGCGCGGCCAGATCGAAGTGCTGGGTAACGACCTGACAAATACGCAAAAGCGTCAGAAGGATTTCTACACCGATATCGACGCGCGCCTGCGCAAGCTCGAACCGCGCCAGGTCACCATCGATGGCCAGGAAGCGGCCGTGGGCGTGTCCGAGCAAAGCACCTATGAATCGGCATTCGGCCTGTTCAAGTCGGGCGACTACAAGGGCGCCGTCACGGCACTGGACGCCTTCGTGAAACGCTACCCGGAATCGGCCTATGCGGCCAACGCGCAATACTGGCTGGGCAATGCCTATTACGCCCAGCGCGACTGCAAGAACGCCATCACGGCGCAGCAGGCAGTACTGAAGCTCTACCCGGACAGCCCGAAGGCGCCTGACGCCATGCTCAACATCGCCAGCTGCTACACGGAGCTGAAAGATAAGCCCAATACCACCAAGACCCTGAACGCCCTGATCTCGCGCTATCCAGGCTCGAGCGCAGCGCAAGCGGCCAAGGAACGGGTCGGCAAAAAGTAAAAGCGGGGAAAAAGTTGCCCCTTGGGTTTGACAGAATCCCGGGCACCCCCTATAATCTTCCTTCTTCGGGTCGTTAGCTCAGCTGGTAGAGCAGCGGACTTTTAATCCGTTGGTCGCAGGTTCGAATCCCGCACGGCCTACCACGAATACGCAGTACTGATCTGCTTGCAATATTTTACGGCAAGCATTTTTTACGGCACAGTGTTACCGAAGTTGTTGTACAGTTTTTGGGTCGTTAGCTCAGCTGGTAGAGCAGCGGACTTTTAATCCGTTGGTCGCAGGTTCGAATCCCGCACGGCCTACCAAATACTATGAAGAAGCCAACCGTTCGCGGTTGGCTTTTTTGTTTTTCAGCAGCATCAGCGGCACACTAGGGCGCGATCATCACAGCCATCTCATCACGCAATCGGCCAGCAGCACTTGCGCTTGACAAGCACATCGAGGGCGCCATTTCCCGACACCCCCTTCCGCATCCGCCTCACTTCAAGCGCCAGTTTTTAACGCGATACCCACGCCTGTCGCCCAGCCAGATGCGCCACCACCTGGCCCACCACCCGCCCCAACGGCACCTCCACCCAGCGGTAAAACACCGCCCCGGCCGCCAGGCTGGCACCCCAGGCCACCAGCATGCCCAGCGCCTGCCAGCCTGGCACCAATGGGACATGGGCAACAAACCAGGCATTGACCAGCAGACAGACGGGGAAGTGAACCAAAAAGACGGCATACGAGATGCGCCCCAGAGCATTGACGACGCCCCAGGCGCGACTGCGCGAAGGCGTGCGGGCGCGGCCAAACAGGAAGAGCGCGCAGGCAACAACCAGCGCCAGGACGATGCGGCTGCGGTAGTCGATGGCCAGGGCCAGCAGCGCAGGCACGGCGGCCATCAGCATGAGCGCAGTCATGGTCGCGGGCTTGCGCGCAGGGTCGCTGGCCCACCAGGCCATGATCCCCAGGCCATAGCTGCCAAAGAAATATGGCGCCCAATTATCCCAGCCGGCGTCGAGGTTAAAATACAGCAAGGAAAAAGTGATGCCCGCGGTGATGACCAGCGGCATCAGCCAGCCCATGCGCCGCTGGCCCGCCAGGCGGCCACCCAGCCACAGCAGCGATAGCGTCAACAGGTAGAGCTGGAAATCGATGGCCACGTACCAGGCGCCGGCGGACAGCGATGCATAGCCCAGCACGCCGTGCAGCAGCAAGGCATGCGCGCTCAGCTGGCCCAGGGTGGCGGCGGCCGACATGGAGTCGTGCAGCATCCAGATGCCGGCCACAGGCGTCGCCACGGCCGCAAGCACGGTGGCGACCAGGAAAGGCGGCGCCAGCTTGGCATAACGGCGCCAGATCGCCTGTAGCGGGTTAGCAATGCCGGGACGGGCGGCGGGCGACAGCGATTTGGCGACCAGAAAGCCGCCGATGACGAGGAATACTTGTACGGCGATGCGCGCACTACCACCGAGCCAGTCCAGCAGCGCAGGCCATAGGGGCTGCACGTAGTCGGACATGGGCCCGTAAAATGCCAGGTGGTGCAAGACGATCAACTGCGCCGCACCCGCCTTTAATCCATTGATCCAGCCAAACTGCGGACGATTTGCCAGTTCCGCCTGTGATGCCACTGCTGCTGCCGTCATTCCCATCCCTTGCCATGCCAGGCAGTGTCGCCAGCCGTCGCGCAAAAGGCGCGCGGCTGAGGATTTACCGAAAGGCCGATATCATAGCCGAGCCTGGAGGGTGGCGGGGCACGACAGGCGGCTACACGCCCTATATGCTCGCCTACGCTGCCTACAGCGCCGCTGGTGCCGAGGGTACTATTGTCTGCTGCGCCAGGATGGCATCGAGCAAGCCGGGGAAACGGCGCTCGATGTCGGCGCGGCGCAGGGTATTCATGTGCGTCGTGCCGGCGTTTTCCGTATGGACCAGGCCCGCTTCGCGCAAAACCTTGAAATGGTGGGAAACGGTCGACTTCGGCCGACCGCCGTCCAGGTCGCCGCAAGCGGCCGCGTCCACTCTGGCCAAGTGGCGCACAATGTCGAGGCGTATGGAATCGCTCAAGGCGTAGAGCACGCGTTCGAGGACGAATTCACTGGCAGAAGGATGTTTGTGTGGACGCATGAGCACAATCATACAGCATGCGCTATACTAATTCCATTATTCGAAAATTTACGAACTACCGAATTGATATTCATAAATTGGCACTGCCAAATTAACATCCCAAAATTAGTATTCCGAAATTTTCCGTCAACAAACACAAAGGCCACCATGTCCGCCCTCTTCCAGCCCTACACCCTCAAAGATATTACCCTGCGTAACCGCATCGCCGTACCGCCCATGTGCCAGTACCTGGCCGTCGATGGCCAGGTCAACGACTGGCACCTGTCGCACTACGCGGGCATGGCGCGCGGCGGCGCGGGCCTGGTCATCGTCGAAGCGACGGCCGTGGCACCCGAAGGCCGCATCACGCCAGGTTGCGCTGGCATCTGGAATGACGATCTGGCGCAAGCGTTCGTACCCATCGTGAAAGCCATCAAGGCGGCCGGCTCCGTACCCGGCATCCAGATCGCCCACGCGGGCCGCAAGGCCAGCGCCAACCGGCCATGGGAAGGCGATGACCATATCGCTGAAGACGATGCGCGCGGCTGGCAAACCATCGCGCCATCGGCCATCGCCTTTGGCCGCGGCCTGGCCAAAGTGCCGCGCGCCATGGACCTTGACGATATCGCCCGCGTGCAACAAAACTTCGTCGATGCCGCCGTGCGCGCCCTCGAAGTGGGCTTCGAATGGCTGGAATTGCACTTCGCCCACGGTTACCTGGCGCAAAGCTTCTTTTCCGCGCACTCGAACCAGCGCGACGACATCTATGGCGGCAGCGTGGAAAACCGCAGCCGCTTCCTGCTCAACACCTTGAAGGCCGTGCGCGCAGTGTGGCCTGAACACCTGCCGCTGACGATCCGCTTTGGCGTGCTGGAATTTGACGGCCGCGACGAGCAAACCTTGCTCGAATCGATAGCCCTGGTACGCCAATTCAAGGATGCCGGCATGGATATGCTCAGCGTCAGCGTAGGCTTCACCATTCCCGACACCACTATCCCTTGGGGTCCCGCCTTCATGGGCCCGATTGCCGAGCGCGTCCGCCGTGAAGCGGGCGTGCCCGTCTCGTCCGCCTGGGGCTTCGGCACGCCGGCCATCGCCGAGCGCGTCGTCAAGGAAGAACAGCTCGACCTGGTGATGGTGGGCAAGGCGCACCTGGCCAATCCACACTGGGCATACTTTGCCGCCAAGGAACTCGGCGTGGAGCGCGCTTCGTGGGTGATGCCAGCGCCGTACGCGCACTGGCTTGAGCGCTACTGATCGTCGTTCAGCGTTGCCGGATGCCCCTGCAGGGGCAGTTCCGGCAGGAATGACAAAAAAACCAGCCGCACTGACAGCAGCACTACCGGCACGGCACCGCACGCCTTGATGGCTAGCAAGCCCCACGGCCGCTGCGTGCGGGCTTGCTAGCCACATCAGACGACACGCGCGCACCGCGCGAGGCTTTTTTCTGCCCCTGGCCCATCAGGCCCTTCCCAAAACCGGCTTTGGCCGTCATAATAGCCGCCCTTGGGTCGTTAGCTCAGCTGGTAGAGCAGCGGACTTTTAATCCGTTGGTCGCAGGTTCGAATCCCGCACGGCCTACCAAGATTTAGCCCTCATCGTGTGTTTGCGCCTTGCTATGGCAAACATATCGATGCGGCACAGCGTTACCGCAGTTGTTGTACAGTTTTTGGGTCGTTAGCTCAGCTGGTAGAGCAGCGGACTTTTAATCCGTTGGTCGCAGGTTCGAATCCCGCACGGCCTACCAAATACGTCAGACAAGCCAACCGTTCGCGGTTGGCTTTTTTGTTTTGGCCTTTTTGTTTCTGTCGCTCTCTGCTCTCGGTGAAAACTGCTACGCAAGCTCTGCCCTCCGCTGCATTCGAATAGAAATGCAGGAAGTTTGAGCAAGCCCAGCCGCTGGCAGCAGCGTGGGCCAACACGCACTGATCCGCAATGGCGCGTCACCTCTGGCAACGCGACGTCAATAGCGCGAACCTCATCGCCTTGCTGCCTGCCCCGTCGTAAGCGCAGTGCGGCTCCTCCCTGTCATTTGGCTTGCGGCATATGCAGCATGTGCAGCATATGTGGCAACGCTGACAAGTGCCATGATCAGCACGGCCGCAATTGATGGGACGCTCATCAGATAGACCAGGACTGCGCTCTGTTCCTTGCGATAATCGACCATCGACAGGACTAGACCAATAGCGCCAGCGCCGCAGGCAAGCGCGATCTTCAGCGATGCCGTCAGTGTCCCGTATGCGAGCGCCACCGAAACGCGATGTTGATCCGCCGCCATGCCGGCAAAGGCGGCCCACAGTGTCATGCCCATGCCACTGCTGCCGGCGCCTATGCAGAAGGCGGCGCTGATGGCGAGTACGGGATGCGCGGCGCCCACACAGAACGCTGTTGCCGCCATGGCCAGCATGCAAGCGGCCACGCCCAGCAGCCAGTTTGTGCTGATGCGGGTGGCTAGCGAGGCCCAGACAGCTTGCGACAAGGCCGCGCCTAGCGAGGCAGCAGGTAGCACGTAGCTGCCCCACTGCACTGCGGACAAAAAATAAGCGTTATAAAACGGCGCCACCTTGCCGAAGCACGATACCGTCATGGTGACCAGAAAGCCGATTGCTATATTGCGCCACATCGGCGCGGACAGCCGCAGGCCCAAGCGGCCCTCCGCTACCACGCTTGCCGAAGCCGGCGAAGTTGCCGGAGTTGCCGGAGTCGCGCGTATGGCGCGTATGGTGCGTATGTCGCGTATGCTGTGCGCGCGAGTCGCAAGCGCTTTCTTCAGCGCCGATGCACTGAGCACGGCCAATATTGCCAGCAGCATTGCCAACAGGATAAAGCGGGCGGCCACTGGCAGCGTCGCCTGTCGCGACATCAGCGGCAGCAGCGATGCGCTTATCAGCAAGGCTGCGACGGAACTACAGAACGTGCGCATGGAGGCCAGGCGTGCACGGCTCGATGCATCTGTCGTGGCGATGCTCATCAATACATTCTGCGGCAAGTCCAGCACTACATAGCTGAGCCTAAATGCGGCAGCGAACACCAGGCCGTAGGCCAATTGCCAGGCGGCTGGCACGCTGGCGCCCAGGAACAAGGCCAGTAGCGCGATCGAACTACTCACCGCCCCCAGCAGTTGCAAATCGATTGCGCGCGCCACCTGATGCAGTCGCTCGTGCAAGGCACGCGCCACCAGCAAGTCAGCGGCAGCACTGAGCACAAAGCTGGCAGCCAGGATCAGCCCCATCTGCGAGGGAGGCAAGCCACACACTTCACTCAGATAATAGGCAAACAAGATTTCACTGGCGTACCAGAGTGAAATCTTGCCGAAATGCGCGCAACCATATGCGACAGTCACTCTATCAAAGCGCCTTCCAAGCACGTCTCGTCTCCTTCTGTGGCGGCCCAGGCGGCCGGGCAGGCTATAGCGTTGCAGCGCGGCGGTGACAAGCGCCGCGCCTCAAAGGTTTCAGTGTTTGGCCGGCATACAAGGCACTTTCAAGTGTGGCCGGCAACGCGCCGCCGCGCCACCCGGAAGTCGTACCACGTAACTTGTTCCATAGGCATTGCCAGGCATTTCGAAATCAGTAGAAACCACTTGCGCGCCACTGGCAAAAGCAGCGTTCGCGCGTTCCAGGCTATTCGTCTTGGCTTCATGGGTTTCAATGTCGGAACGGGTGCGCACCAGATATCCTTGCTGCACGTATTGCCTGATTTCTTGCGCACGCACCAGCGCATTATCGAACATCAGGAAAGCCGCGTGGTCTTCGCCCGGTTGCGCGCGCAGAAAGGCCATGCGGCCACGCAAGGACGGATGGTCCTTGAGGTAGTCCGCCGTGGCCCCCGGGCCATTGGCCGTCAGCATCAGCAGTACCACCTTGCCGCGCGCTGCGTCGAGCGTCGGCCATTGCCCCGCGCGGATGGCCTCGTTGAGCGTCGCGTAAGTGCCTCTGACATCATCGGGCGTGATGATGCGGTCGCGGCCCAGCACGGACATGAGTTCGTGGTCCAGGTCATCAAACAGGCCCGGCGAAAACGGGACTGTCTGTGTGGCGCCAGGGAGAATGGGCACATCCTGGTTTTTTGCCTCGATCAGCAGAAATAGCGGGATATGGCCCGCGTTGGCATCCGACCAAGTGCGCACCTGTTGCAAACATTGCCGCAACGTAGGACAACTGCTGCGAAAATCGATATCCGGAATATGCAGCACTTTGAAGCCCGGCTCGCGCAAGCCGGTGTCATCGAAGGGCAGCAAGTCGGTGACGCCCTGTTCGCGCAACATGCGGTAGCTGACCGGCCGTACAAACTGTCCGCCCGCGGGATCGGGATTGACATCGATCTCAAGACTGCGCACGCCCAGGTCCAGTTGCGCCGTCAGGCCGGGATGGGCGTATTTCAGCATTTCGCTAGGCAGCATCAAATTGGGATGCTCTTCCTGGAACAGGGCGCGCGCAGGGGCCGGCATGCGTTCGATGTAATTGCCGACACTCTTGGTCATCGCCTGCTCAAACAGCGCCGATACGCGCGGATCAAGGCCCTGCGCATAGCTGTTATGGGTGCCGAGCACCTGGATTTCGTTCATACGCAGGCTACCCGGCAAGTGGGGCGCTTCCATCGGCGCTGCAAGGGCTGCAGTGCAGAACAGAGAGGCAGCGATCGTGAGCGATAACGTCATCTTCATCATGGGGCTTTCTTAAAAATTGTATTTTGCAAACATGCCGACGCTACGATAGGCGTTCGGTGTGGTGTATTGCAGCAAACCCAATGGACCATATTGCTGGTAGCCAGTGGAGTAGTAGCGATTGAACAGATTACGCGCGTAAATCCCATACTCGAAGGCGCTGTCGTTCGGCGACAGCGTGACGCGGGCATTGACCAGTGCGTAACCGGGCACCTGCGAATAGGCCGGTTGTCCGACCACGGTCCACAGCTTGCTACGGAAAGAGACGTCCATATGCGCCTTGATGACCATGTTCGCTCCTGCAGCCGTCTGGTAATCGAGGCCCATGGTGCCGGCCCAGCGCGGCGCATTGCTCAAGCGGCTGCCCGTGTAATTAGTCTTGCTGTCGTAGACGTAATTGGTGTACTTGGCATCGGTGTAGGTCAGTGAACTATTCAAGGTCAGCGCCGGCGCCGCGCGCCAGGTAAGCCCGACTTCCGCGCCCATGCTGCGCAAGCCGCCTGCGTTGCCAATGACGGCCTGTAAGGTCTGGCTGCCGGGAATCGTCGTCAAGATGGTGGTCTGGAAATCCTTGAATTTCCCCATGAACACGTCAGCATTGAGGCGCAAGGTACGGCCCAGCAATTCCGATTTGACGCCCAGCTCAACACTCTTGACCGTCTCTTCCCGATAGGGATCGTACTTGTTGCCGACGAAAGCGATGCCACCGGGCTTGTAGCCGGTGGTGTAGTTCGCGTACACCATCACATCCTTCGATAACTTGTACTGTGGTGAAATACGGTAAGAGAAATTGTGGCCATTGACCGTGCCTTCCGGATACAGCGGTGGGGCACTGGTGGCGACAAAGGTATTGTTGATGCCGGTGATAGGCTCGCTCGGTACGTCGATATAGCTGAGCGACTGACCATTGCGGTCGCGCGTGTAGCGCCCGCCGATGGCAACGCTGGCCTGCGGCGTAAAATTGAACTTCAACTGGCCGAACGCCGCGGTCGTCACATTTTCCGCATCGAATAGCGAAGTATTACCGCTTTTGCCGATAGCGCCGGTCAAGGCATACAACTGCCTGAGCGGCACACCGTTGGGAGAAACTAACGGCGCGCCCTGCGTGCCCCATTGCAACTGCGTCTGCTTGGCATTGAGTTTGTTGTAAAACAGGCCGCCCACATATTCCATGAACTGATCGGAGCCCGACGCCAGCCGGATTTCCTGGCTGTACTTGGAGGTTTCCAACTCGCCTTTATTGAAAGGAATGAAGGCGTAGATATTGTGCGGCACAAGGTTGGCCGGGGTATCGTTGTCAAAAGTTGAGCCGCGATACGCCGTGATGGCCGTCAAGGTGGCATCGCCCACTTTATAACGCACGCGCAGCGAGCTTCCCCATTCTTCGGTCGTAGTCTGGCCAAATGCGGAGTCGGCGTTGTCGGCATTGCGTGGTCCGGGTACCACGCCAGCGTCCAGTTGCGCCTTGACCAGTTTGGCTGGTGCGCCAGAAACAGCAGTACGAATGTTGCTGTCCCAGTGCTGCTGATAGTCATTAGACACGATGACTTCGAGGTCGCGGCTGGGATTGAACAGCAGCCGGGCACGGTAACCATGCTCCTTGACCTCGCCCAGCTTGCGCCCCAGTGTCGTGTAACGGCCATAGCCATCCTGGCCCTGCTCGAAGGCCGAGATGCGCAAGGCGCTACTGTCTCCCAGTGGCGCGTTCACGGTTGCGTTGTACTGGCGGTCGCTGCGCTGGCCATAGCTGGCGCCAGCCCGGACGGACCACTGTTTGAGTTCAGGTTTCTCTGTCGTCACCGACATCACTCCAGAGGTGGCATTCTTGCCAAACAGGGTGCCCTGCGGCCCCATCAGCACATCGACGCGCTCAATGTCGATCAAGCCGATCAAGCCATTTGCGCGCTGCGCATCCATGACGACATCATCGACCACCACGCTCACGGACTTGGCATTGGAAAAGTCAAACGACTGGCTGCCAACGCCGCGTATCTGGAACGCGGCGCCCTTGGTCGGATCGTACTGCAGACCGGGCACCAGATATTGCAAGTCGGTGATGGATTGATAGCCGGAGTCCTCCAGCGCTTTGCCGCTGACCGCGGTGACGGCGATTGGCACGGTTTGCAAGTTTTCGCTGCGGCGCTGGGCGGTAACGATGACGGGCGCCAACTGCACTGATGGCGCTGTGTCGATAGTGTCGACGGGCGCCGCAAATGCAGCGTTGCAGGCAGCGGCGCAGACAAGCATTGCGCCGTGAAAAGAGAAGGGGGTAGACATGCGTTCCTGAATGAGAAGTGTGTGAAAGACACGACTCTACCAGTCAAATGTTACCTGCAAATTACAGATGTACGAATAAACAAAGCCTAAAAACAACACTATTGAATCAAACAATGACGACTGGTCGAAATCATCTAAGCCCGAAAATACGCCAAAAGACTTTCGTACGCAGCAGCAAGACGGCTCTGTTGCGCCTCTGGCAAGGTGTTGGCCAAACCAATCAAGCCGATGGCGGCGATCTGGGCGCCCAGCATATCCACGTCCGGTATGGGGGGAGAAATACGGCGCAGGATTTTCAGCAGATTGACGCCCCGGCTGCGGCGCATGTCGGCCGCGCTGGGAACGAGCTGGGGCATGCGAGCAGCGGCGACGGCAAGCGCAAACGTCGCGCGACCAACATCAAGTCCTGGCTTGTCGGCAGCGCAAGCTTGCCCGGAAGATCGCGGCGCCGCGTCCGCTTGTGCGTCGGCATCGACTGCGCGCAGCAGATGGGAAATGATGTATTCGAGTCCGGCAACCACCAGATCTTGCTGGGTACTGTAGCGGTAGCTCAAGGTCGTGTGCGGTACGCCTGCTTCTGCTGCGATCGCTCGATGAGTGAGCGCGCTGACGCCTCGCTCGGTGAGCGTCAGCGCGCAGGCGCGTGCTGCACGCCCAGGCCAGTCCGTGGCAAAATCGACGCCATGGATAACGCTGACTTCATCAGCACGGTACGCCAAAGCATCAAACAGGGTTTGAAACAGCAAGGCATCGCCGTCGCTCCCCGACGCTGATAGCACGCCGGAAAACAGGCGACGCAGGCACTGGCGGCGCAACATGCGATAGGCAGGAAGGTGATTGAGGCTGATGCTATAAGCCAATTCGTCGATGGCGTAGCCGCCCAACCATCCACTGCCGGTCAGTGTCGCCGGCATGCCGGCCTGCATCCCTAGCTGCGCCCAGAACCGCATATGCTCGTCCAGCCATGGGGCCGATGCCAGATGCAGCGCTGCATCGCATCTGCTGGCTTGGAGGACCTCCATGAATAGCAGTGAAAAATCACGTGCGTGCGTGGCAAGTTCTTCCAGTATGGTATCGCTGAGATCGGCTGCGGTGGATGCGCTCAGGCGCCCCAGAGGCAGCAAGAATTGGCGCCAGTTTGCCAATAACTGTAACTGCTCAGTGTGGGCAGCGTTGCAGATAGCGGCGATGACGTCGGCGCGCGTGCCGTAATGATTGCTCAACACAGTGACGGAGACCTGCAGGTGTTGTGCGAGCGGGCGCAGCGTCAATCCAGCCCAACCATCGCTGGCAACGATACGACAGGCAGCGAGCAGTAAATCGCGCGCCTCCGGCGCCTTGCCTCGCCGACTGGCTAGCGCCGCTGTCAAAGCGCGCTCCGCTGAGCCAGCTGGATCGACATGGAATGGGAAAATGCGGTTTCGCTGTTCATCTTCAGGCCGGTAAAGTAAGTGCCCGGCATCCTACCACGCGCACCATGCCCGGCCCAGGCCTCGGGCGAGGTTCTTGGTATTGCACTGCATGGCCGAACGCCACCTCCCGGACGCCTTGCCCACGCTGCGCGCACTGCGACTATTCGACATCCTGCAAGCACCCAACGCAGCTGCGCTGGAGACCATCTGCACCACTTGAACCGGCACTGACTCGTCCCAGACGTGCATTTCCTCTATCATGCTGCTTTGCCCGCCACTCCACCCGCCATGCCGTATACCATTGCCACCCCTGTCCACAGCGAACTGATCATCAAGAAAAGCCGCTTCATCGGCTGCGTGCAGCCGATGACGGACCGCGCCAGCGCGCAGCAGGTGGTGCATGACTTGAAGGCGCAGCATCCGGGTGCCTGCCACGTGTGCTGGGCGCTGCTGGCGGGCGGGCAGTCGGCAGCTGTCGATGATGGCGAGCCGAGCGGCACGGCCGGGCGGCCCATGCTCGACGTGCTGCGCCACCAGGACCTGGAAGGCGTGCTGGCAACCGTCGTGCGCTACTTTGGCGGGATCAAGCTGGGCACGGGCGGCCTGGTGCGCGCTTATACGGATAGCGTGGCGCAAGCGTTGCTGCAGGCAGAAAAGACGGCCATCGTGCGCCAGCGCAGCCTGCGCTGCACGCTGCCGTATGCGATGGAAGGCATGTTGCGCCGCGAGCTCGATGGCGCCGGCGCCACCTTGCTGAGCGTGACGCATGGCCAGGCCGTGCTGTTCGATTTCAGCCTGCCTGAAACGGCCGCCACCGCCCTGCTGGCGCATCTGCATGAGGCAGCTCATGGACGCATCGCCTGGCTGAAGGACGCGGCGGAAGAGGAGCAATAAAACTTACAGGTCGCGCGGACGCTTGATCTGCAGCACAATGAAATGCGTCCACGCCAACGCCGGCAACACCATCAACAGCAGCATCAGTCCGGCCGGCATGTCTGGCACGAAGCGCACGAAGCAGGCAAAAAAACTGGCGATGGCGAGCCAGAAGCGCGCATTGAACGCATACGCCTTGCGCGCCACTGTGGCCAGGACGATGCGCCAGAATTCCAGCAAGGCCCACAGGCCGCCCGTCAGTAGCATTGCTGTCAGGGCATGGTCGCCGGGAGTGTCGGCATAGGTGCGCACCAGCTGGTACAGCAGCACCGGATAGCCGGCAGTGATGGCCAGGGTAGCGGGACCGGCGGCGATGACAGCTTCAAACAACTGCCCTTTGGAACGATGATCCACGCCCCCCCCTATGCCACGACGCCGGAATGGGCGGCGATCACTTGCAGCACACCGGCCGCGTCCTGCGCCCAGACGCGCGTAAAGCGGAAGTCGCCACGCGTTTCCACGTCGTGATAACTACCGGTCAGTTGCATGCGCATGGAAACCACGGCCACGTGGCCGTTGATGCGCACATGGCACTCGGAGGCGCGCAGATCGGTGATGGTCAGCAAGCGCTGCTCATGCGCTGCCAGGTCTGCCTGCTTGCTCAGCAAGTGGCCCAGGTGGTTCGTAAACAGCAATTGATCGGCCAACAATATATTCAGTGCGGCGACGTCGGAGGCCAGCATGGCCAGGCGCAAGCGCTCTTCCGCATCGAGCACTTGCGCTTGCGTTAAAGCATGTATTGGCACTTCCGTTATAGCATTCATCTTTTTCCTTAAAAAATACTGCGCCAGATTGGCAAACTAAGCAACATGCTGGCATGGATTGTTCCTTTTCACAATCCGCCGCACGGGTTATACCTGTGCTTATGCCTGTGCTTATGTCTGCGCAGCATATTCATATAGCGTAATATTCGCAGCAGCATTGTGCAAAACACCAGCATAGTACTGTACAGTGTTTGCCCTTTCTCCCCGGGCTGGGTCAGCAATGACTTGCAATATCGTTTTCATGCTCTCCGCAGTGTCGAATAAAACCAAGATAAGGCCCCTTCATGGCAATTAACATCATTTTGAACCTGCTCGTAGCGTTGATCGTCTTCGCCTTCATGTTCCACCAGCAACGCAAACACGCGACGTTTACCGTACGTGTCTTCACGGGCCTGGGTCTGGGCGTGTTGCTGGGTGCGACGGCGCAAGCGCTGTATGGCGCCGGCTCGCCCATCATCGCGGGCACCAATGAATACATCGACATCGTCGGCAGCGGCTATGTAAAACTGCTGCAAATGATCATCATGCCGTTGATCATGGTCTCCATCATTTCCGCCATTTTAAAACTCAAGGACGCCAGTTCATTGGGCAAGATCAGCGCGCTGACCATCGGCACCCTCTTGGTCACCACTACGATCGCCGCCGCGCTGGGCATTTTAATGGCCAAGCTGTTCGGCCTGACGGCTGTCGGCCTGACCTCGAGCGCGGCCGAAGTGGCGCGCGGCGTGCAGTTGCAAGGCTCGCTGGAAACGGCGAAGGCTCTGTCCTTGCCGAAACTGCTGGTCAGCTTCGTGCCGACCAATCCCTTCCTCGACATGACGGGCGCGCGCAAGACGTCGACCATCGCCGTAGTGGTGTTCTCGATCTTCATCGGCATCTCGGCCACGGGCATCGCGACAAAAAAGCCGGAAATCTTCGCTTCCTTCGACAACTTCATGAAAGTGGCGCACGCCATCGTCATGCGCATGGTCACCCTGGTGCTGCGCCTGACGCCGTACGGCGTATTCGCGCTGATGTTTGCAGTGGTAGCCTCGTCGAGCTACACCGACATCTTGAAATTGATCAACTTCGTCGTTGCCTCCTACAGCGCGCTGATCTTGATGTTCCTGGTGCACCTGGCCATCATCGCCGGCGTCGGCCTGAACCCGCTGCGCTTCGTGAAAAAAGTCTTCCCCGTGCTGGCTTTCGCGTTCACCTCGCGCACCAGCGCCGGTTCGATCCCGATGAGCGTGCAGACGCAAACCCAGCGCCTGGGCACACCGGAAGGCATCGCCAATTTTGCCGCCTCGTTCGGCTCGACCATCGGCCAAAATGGCTGCGCCGGCATCTACCCGGCCATGTTGGCCGTGATGATCGCCCCCACCGTCGGCGTCGATCCGTTCACCGTCAGCTTCCTGCTGCCCTTGCTGGCCATCATCACCATCGGTTCCGTCGGCGTGGCCGGCGTGGGCGGCGGCGCCACGTTTGCCGCGCTGATAGTGCTGTCAGCCATGGACTTGCCCGTCGCCCTGGCCGGCTTGCTGATCTCCGTCGAGCCGCTGATCGACATGGGCCGCACGGCCCTGAACGTGAGCGGCTCGATCACGGCCGGCACCGTCACCAGCCGCGTCATGGGGCAAACCGACCTGGCCGTCTACAACAGCGACGACGCGCCCGACCTGGACGAAGCCGAACACGCCGCCTGAAATCACGGCTGCGGCCAAATCCTGTCCTGACGACGGCCAGGATTTGGCGCCATCGACATCACGCCGTCCTTGCCGCGCCAGCTTGCGGCATATTCACAACAGCATAAGCATATCGAGAAAGAATCGTTAGCGTAGGCCCGGCGCCTCCCTTAAGCTCATGGTAACTGTTTCCATACCGACACTACTTAAGCCCAAAGGACACCGCCGTGCATCCGCGCCACTTCTATCCCGAATCTGCCACTCCCGCCACGCCGCTGCGCGCCATCGTACTGGCCTGCGCCATGCTGGGCGCACCGTCCGCCTGGGCGCAGGACACGCCAGCGAGCACTGGTGCGGGCACTAGCGCTGTAACGGCCACCGCCAGCATCGACCAGGTCACTGTCGTCGGCTCGCGCGCGCGCAACCGCACGGTGTTCGACAGCAGCGTGCCCATCGACCGCTTCGGCGTGCGCGAAATAAGCAATGCGCTATCGACGGGCGACGTCGGCGCGGCCCTGCAAAACCTCTCGCCCTCGATCAACTTCCCGCGCATCGAATCGAGTGGCGCGTCGGACTCCGTACGCGGCATCCAGTTGCGGGGACTGGCGCCCGACCAGGTGTTGGTGCTGATCAACGGCAAGCGCCGCCACACGAGCGCCGTGCTCGACACGGAAAGCAGCTTTGCCGGCACCGTGCCGGTCGACATCAACGCCATTCCACCGAATGCTATCGACCACATCGAAATCCTGCGCGACGGCGCCGGTGCCCAGTACGGTAGCGACGCCGTCGCGGGCGTGATCAACATCGTGCTGAAAAAGGCGCGCACGGGCGGCGCCGCCTCCGTCAGCTATGGCGCCAACCACACGCATTTCGAGCCCACCGACCAAACCCTGACGGATGGCCAGAGCGTTATCGTCAACGCAGACTATGGCGTGCCGCTGGGCGAGGCAGGCTACTTCCGCTTCGGTGCGGAAACGCGGCGCCGCTCTCCCACGGAACGGGCCGGTCCCAGCGACGCGGGCTGGACTTCCTACAACTCCACGCCAGCCGACCAAGCGCTCGATGGCAAGGTAGTGTTCAAGTCGGGTGACTCGCGCCAGCGCAACAACTACTTGTTCTACAACACCCAGCTCAGCCTGGACAATGGCCTCGACCTATACTCATTTGCCACCTTGAACGAGCGCAGGTCGGACGGCAGCGCCTACTTCCGCTATCCGGGCGACCCATCGAACGTGCCGGCCCTGTATCCGAACGGCTACCGCCCCGTCACCAACGGCGACAAGCGCGACCTCAGCATCGTGGCCGGCGTGCGTGGCAGCTGGGGCGAGTGGAACTGGGATGCCAGCGCGCGCCATGGCAGCGACCGCTTTGACTATGCTGTCAGCGACTCCGTCAACGCCTCGCTGGGCGCGGCCAGCCCCACGCGTTTCAAGCTGGCCGGCTTCGACTTCCGCCAGAACGCCTTGAACCTCGATGCCACGCGCTCCATCGACGTCGGCTTGCGCGCCCCGTTGAGCCTGGCAGTGGGCGCAGAATGGATGCGCGAAACCTATCAAAGCACGGCCGGTGACGCCGCGTCGTATGCGGCCGGCAATGTCACCGCTGCCCCGCCAGGCGCCCAGGCGGGGCCGGGCTTGCGCCCGTCCGACGCCTACGACGGCAGCCGACAAGTACGCTCCGTGTATGCAGACGTGGAAAACGATCTCACGCCGCGCCTGCTGGTGGGCGCCGCCGCGCGCTATTCCGACTACAGCGACTTCGGCAGCGCCAGCACGGGCAAGCTGTCGACGCGCTATAAAGTGACGCAACATTTTCTTCTGCGCGGTTCGCTGTCGAACAGCTTTCGCGCACCGGCTCTCGTGCAGACGGGTTTCCGCTTTGCTACGTTAAATTTCAACGCCGATGGCACGGCCCTGCAAACATCGGCCCTGCTACCGGCCAGCGACCCACTGGCGCGCAGCTTCGGCGCGCAGCAGCTGAAAGCGGAAAAATCGACCAACCTGTCCCTGGGCCTGGCCTGGAAACCGGCGGCCGCCACCAGCGTGACGGTGGACGCCTACGTGATCCGCATCCGCGACCGCATCACGCGCTCAAGCGACTTGCAAAGCGAGGCCGTCACCGCCTACCTGGCCAGGAATGGCCACAGCGACATCCAGTCCGTGGCCTACCTGGCCAACCTGCTCGACACGCGCACAAAAGGCCTGGACGTGGTGCTCAATCACGACCTGGCCTTCACTGCAGGCAAGCTGAACCTGAACGCGGCGCTGAACTTGAACAAAACCAGTCTCGACAAGGTACGCCAGAGTTCCGCTGCGCTGAGTAACATCGATCCCGGCTTGGCCTTGCTGACGCAGACGAGTTTGTTCCGCATCCAACATGCCTCCCCCACCAGCAAATTGATCCTGGGTGCCGACTGGCAGGCAGCCGGCTGGGGCGTGCAGGCGCGCGCCACACGCTTTGGCGAACTGAAAGATTTTTCGTACGACAGCGATGCGCCCTTGATCGATGGCATCCCCGCGCAGCGCTTCGGCGCCGTCTGGTCGCTGGACCTGGAAGGCCAATTGAAACTGAGCCAGCAGCTGACCCTGAGCGTAGGTGGCAACAATATCCTCGATCGCTATCCGCAGCGCGTGCGTCAGACGAATAACGCCACCTATGGCGGCGCCCTGCCCTACAATTTCATCAACCCCATCGGCGTCAATGGCGCGTATTTCTACGCCAAGCTCAGCTACACGTTCTAACACACATAAGGATAAATCATGCGCATCAAACGCCTCTCCCACCTCGTCGCCGGCGCCTGCCTGAGCGCCGTTCTGCTGTCCAGCGCCCAGGCTGCAGCACCGCTGGTGCTGATGACGGACTTCGGCACGGCCGACGGCGCCGTGTCCGCCATGCATGGCGTAGCCTATGGCGTCGATCCGCAACTCACCATCTCGGATCTGACGCACCAGATTCCCGATTACGATATCTGGCTGGGCGCCTACCGCCTGTACCAGACAGCCAATTACTGGCCGCAAGGCACGGTGTTTGTTTCCGTCATCGACCCGGGCGTGGGCACCAACCGCAAGTCGGTGGTATTGAAAACCAAGGGTGGCCGCTACTTCGTGGGGCCGGACAATGGTTTGTTCACCCTGATCGCCGAGCGCGACGGCGTGGCCGAATTGCGCGAAATCGATGAAAAGCTCAACCGCCTGGCCGGATCAAGTGAGTCCTACACCTTCCATGGCCGCGACGTGTACGCCTACGTCGGTGCACGCCTGGCCTCGGGCGCCATCAGCTATGAGCAAGTGGGTCCGCAATTGCCGAGCACATCCGTGGTCAAGATCGCGTATCAAAAGCCTGTGCGCGAGGGCAATACCATTCGCGGCATCGTGCCCGTGCTCGACGTCAAGTATGGCAATGTGTGGACAAATATCCCAAAATCCCTGCTCGATGAATTGCAGGTAAAACTGCACGATCCGCTGCAAGTGCGCATTTTGCACAAGGGTAAGCAAGTGGCCAAGGTCACGGCGCCGTTCGAGCACACCTTTGGCGGCGTCGCCAAGGGCAAGCCCCTGGTCTACCTGAACAGCCTGCTCGACGTGGCCGTGGCCATCAGCCAGGGTGACTTTGCCGCCAAATACCACGTCGCCTCAGGCGTAGATTGGGAAGTGGAAGTGAGCAAGGTGTCGTCGTCGAAATAAACCTCGCTGCGGCCGGGACATCCTGTCCTGGCCCGTCTGGCACTATCCGCAACAGGTTTGTACCACGTCAAAGCCAACACTTATCCGCATCGCAACAACGCTACACCCTTGTAACGACGGTGCGCCTGCGCACCATGTTGCAAGCGCTACCTGCCTCGCTCCAGATGCGCCATCTGGCGAGGCAAAAAAAGAGCCTTCCGATGGAAGGCTCTTGCAACACCCAGGCGCAGCGCAAGCTGGCCCTGGCCCGGTCTTACTTTTGCAGGCTGACCGACGCCACTTTCGGCGTGCGGCGTCGCATCAGGAACCGCACAACCTTTTTCAGCATGCGGTAGACGAAGCGCAGCAACAGCAAGGTCAGCAAGCACTCGAGCAAGGTCAGCAGCATGGCCACGGCCACGGGCATGCGCGCGGCGCGGCGGTGGAACTTGGCGACTGCACTGTCGCGGGCGATTTCGATGCTGTCATAGAAGGTCGGTACGACCAGCAAGGTCAAAATCGTCGAAGTGATGGTACCGCCGATAATGGCGATCGCCAATGGACGGTAGAACTCGCCCCCCTCTCCCAGGCCCAGCGCCACTGGGAACATGCCGGCGATCAGCGCAAACGTCGTCATCAGAATCGGGCGCAGACGCATGCGCCCCGCATACATCAGCGCCTCCTCGCGGCCATGGCCCTCTTCCTCACGCTTGCGCGCCGCATCGAGCAGCAAGATGGCGTTCTTGGCGACCAGCCCCATCAGCATGATGATGCCGATAAAGCTCATCAGGTTGAGAGTATTGTTGGTGATCACCAGCGCCACCACCACGCCGATCAAACTGAGCGGCAAGGACATCATCACCGCCACCGGCGCCGTGAAGGAACCAAACTGCATCACCAGGATCAAATACATCAGGCCGATACCCATCACCAGCGCGATCAGCATTTCCGTGAACAGCTCTTGCTGGTCCTGGCCAGCGCCACCGAGCGCCAGGCCGTAGCCGGGCGGGAAGTCGATCGAGTTGGCCAGCTTCATGGCGTCGCTCGTCACTTCGCCGTTCGAGCGGCCCTGCGCGTTGGCCGACACCGTGATCGTGCGCTTGCCATTCTTGTGCTCGATACCGGACGGGCCCTTGCCCATGGTAATGGTGGCGATCTGGTCGAGCGGCACCATTTGCGAGGTGCCCGTCACACTGATCGGCAGGCGCTCGATGTTTTCCGATGCCACGCGGTCATCGGGATGCAGGCGCACGGCCACGTCGCGCGTTTCGCCCGTCGGATCGACCCAGTCGCCCACTTCCACGCCGGCAAACGCCACGCGCAACGATTGCGCCGCATCATTGACGGAAATGCCCATCGAGTTGGCCAGGCCACGGTTGAGCTCAATTTGCAGCTCGTTCTTCGGATCTTGCTCGGACAGGCCGACGTCGACGGCGCCGGGAATCAGGCGCAGCTTGTCCATGTAGGCATTCGTGATGGCCATCAGCTTGCGCGAGTCGGGCCCCGTAAATTCCACCTGTATGGGTTTTTGCGAACCGTTGCTCAAGTCGTCCTGCACCACGTATTCGGCGCCCACCAGGCGCGCCATCTTTTCGCGCAGTTCGACCGCGATTTCCTTGGCCGAGCGCTTGCGGGTGTTGCGCTTGCCGATGTCCACATAGACTCGTCCACCGCCCGCATTGATGGAGCTGTTGGTGTCCTTGGTTTCCGGCAAGGTACGCGCCAGCACAGCCGCCGCTTCCAGTTTCAGGCGCGCATACTCGATGCTGCTCGACGACGGCGTGCGCACATTGATCATCAGATTGCCCGAATCGGAAGCTGGCAAGAAACTCGTACCGCCATGCGTTACATGCAGGGCGATGGCGCCCACCAGGCTGCCTAAGGCGATCACGGCCATCCAGCGGCGGTGATGCAGGGCCCACGCAATCACGCGGCCGTAACGGTCGGCCTGGTGGTCGAACCAGTGGTTGAATTTCTCCAGCACGCGGCCGATACCCTTTTTCGGCGCCGCGTCTTCCTCGAGCGGGTCGCCCCAGTAGGCCGACAGCATCGGGTCGAGCGTAAACGAGATACCCAAGCTGACCAGCACCGAGCATGTCACCGTCAAGGCAAACGGACGGAACCATTCGCCGGAAATGCCGGGCATGAAGGCCACGGGAATGAAGACGGCGATGATGGAGAAGGTCGTGGCGGCTACGGCCATGCCGATTTCAGCCGTGCCTTCCAGCGCGGCCGTGCGGCGGTCCTTGCCCATCTGCATGTGGCGCACGATGTTTTCGCGCACCACGATGGCATCGTCGATCAGCACGCCGATGGCCAGCGACAGGCCCAGCAAGGTCATGAAGTTCAGGGTGAAGCCGCACAACCACACGGCAATGAAGGCGGCAATCACGGACGTGGGCAGGCTCAGCGCCGTGATCAGGGTCGAACGCCAGGAATTGAGGAAGGCGTAGACGACGAAAATTGTCAGCACGGCGCCCAGCACCAGCGATTCGATCACATTGTTCAAGCTGCGCTGGGCGTTTTCGCCGCCGTCGCGCGTCACTTGCAGCAGCGTACCTTTCGGCAAGGTCTTGTTGATCTCCGCTACCATGTCACGGATCTTGTTGGCCACGCTGACGGTGGAAGCGTCGCGCACGCGGGTCATTGAAATGCCCACGTTGGGCTTGCCGCTACGCATGCTCAGGCTGTTGACTTCGGCAAAGCCATCCCTGATGGTGGCCACTTGCGCCAGGCGCACGATTTCTTCGCCGCGACGCTTGATCACCACTTTCTCGAAGTCGCTGGGCGACTCGATGCGGCCCACCAGGCGGATGCTTTTCTCGTCCAGCGTGCCGCGCACCTTGCCTACCGGCGCATTCGTGTTCTGGTTGCGCAATGCGGTGACCACGTCGCTGACGGACACATTGTATTCACGCAATTTTTCCGCCCGCAGCAGCACGGATAGTTCGCGCTTGAGCGAACCGCCCACGTTGACCAGCGCTACGCCATCGACGGTGCGAAAGCGGTCCGACAGCACGTCTTCAGCCAGGCGCGAAATTTCCGCATGGCTTTGCGTACTCGACGACAGCGCCAGCTGCATGATCGGCTCGGCAGCCGGGTCGATGCGCTGCAAGATAGGCTCGCGCATTTCCGTCGGCAACTTGTAGCGCACGGCGGCAATCGCATTGCGGATATTATCGGACGCCTCGATCAAGTTGGTCTTGAAGGAAAACTTCAGGAAGATGGTAGCGGAACCTTCATTGGAGTCGCTATTGACCTCGGTGACGCCGGAAATGCTTTGCAACGACTTTTCCAGACGGTTCACCACTTCGCGCTCGACCGTATCGGGCGATGCGCCAGGGTAAGGAATGCTGACGACGATGAAAGGTACTTCGACATCGGGATTCTGGTTGACGCGCAGTTTCTTGAGCGCCAGCAAACCGACGCACATCATGGCCAGGATCAGGACGATGGTGGCGGTGGGCCGCTTGATACTGAAATCGGAAAGGAACATGGCTTAGTTTCCTTTACCGGCAACGGCGGTGCTGCTGCTGGCCATGGCGGCGGCTGGCATGGCCTTGTCGGCTGTCAATTCCACTTTCTGCCCATCTTTGAAAGTCGAGCCCGGCGTGCGCAGCACGGTGTCGCCACTGGCCAGGCCGCTTTGCACTTCCCACTGGCCCGTGCGCACGTCGCGCGCACCGATGCGCAGTGTGACTTTATGCAAGGCCTTGTCCTTGACTTTCCACGTATAGGTCAGGTCGCCCGCCTTCACCAGAGCCGAGTCGGGTATCATCAAGGCGCTGACGGTTTCCGTCTCGATGCGTCCTTCCGCATACAGGCCGGCCACGCGCGGCTGTTGCTTGTCATTAAAATCGACCAGCACGGCCACTTGGCGCGTGACAGCGTTGGCGGCAGGATCGACGCGGCGCACCTTGCCCGAGAAGTCCTGGCCTGGATAACCATTGATACGGAACAGCACGGGCTGGCCCACCTTGACGACGCCGATCTTGTCGGCCGACACCAAGCCTTCGAGGCGCATACTGGTCGGATCGATGACCTTGATCAATTCCTTGCCGATTTGCGCCGTATCGCCATTCGATACTTTGCGCTCGCTCACGATGCCGTCGAACGGCGCACGCACGAGGGTGCGCTGCAACTGCTGGCGGGCTTGGGCGGCGCGGCTCTTCGCAGCAGACAGGTCGCTTTGCGCATTGTTGCGCCGAATTTCCGCATCTTCCTGCGCCTGCGTCGAGGTCATGCCCGAGGCGCGCAAGGTTTTCATGCGCTGGAACATGCGTTCTGACTGTTCCAGCACCTGGCTGGCGGCACGGCTGGCTTCCTCGGCCGAATTGAGACTGTCGCGGATGGACGTTTCGTCCAGGCGCACCAGCACGTCGCCCCGCTTGACGACCTCGCCGTTTTCTTTCATGACCTGGATCACCACGGCCGACACCTCGGCGCGCAAGTCCGCGTTGCGCTCGGGCTGCACGGAGCCGGTAATGACGGGCCCCGACGCCAGCGCATTGCTGTGTATGGTCAGCAGGTCTTCCGGCGAGACGAGCAAATTGACGGCGGCACCCGCTTGCTCCTTGGTCCCCTTGCCAGCGCCTTTGCCAGGATCTTTGGACTCTTTGCCGCAGGCGGCCAGGGTAGAAGCGATGGCCAGAACAAACAGGGTTTTGCGCAACATGGATAATTCTCCGGATAGATAGCAGCGCTACCGTCGCGCCGGCCCGGATAGGGCCGGCAAGCGTTAGCAAGCATTTATTTTTATTAAAACCACAAGTGCCAAAGTATCCATGAGCGTATCCGGGCATGTCAATCGGCGCTTTCCTGGAATGCTTTAATCCATGGACGAAACGTAGTTTTTACGCCCTGAAACGCAAAACCCCGCCTTTGGCGGGGTTTTGCGTTTCAGGGAACAGGACGCCTAGCGGGCAAAAACAGCGTTGATCAGGAAAGCGATCGCCACGCCCGTGCACAGGCCTCCGGCGATTTCCACCAAGGTATGGCCCATGCGCTCGCGCAAGGTCTTGTGCGCGGCGCTCACCGCTTCCCCGGCCAGGCGATTGATGGCCGCCGCCTGTTTGCCCACGTGCTGGCGCAGGCTGTTGGCGTCGATGATGACGATGAACGCCAGCGTGACGGCCACGCCGAAGGCCGGATGGCCTATGCCTTCGCGCAAGGCGATCAGTGTTGCCATGCTGGAAACGACCGCGCTATGGTTGCTGGGAAAGCCGCCATTACCGACCAGGCCGAACGCCCATTGCCGCGTGCGGACACTGTTGATCAGGAATTTGATCGGTCCGACCAGGATCCAGGTGATCAGGGGCGTGACGAGGTAAGCGATATCCACGGAGTATTCCTTCTTATATGTCTGTAAAGTGTGCGGGCAGCTGCGGCCGCCAACGGCGACGCGCCGCAATTATCGCAGATCATCGACGCCAGCAGAACTGTCTGTCATCGGACTATAAAACGCCGCTCCCGGCGGCAACTACTATAAACTCATGGCATATACGACAATTAACGCATATCCACACTGGGTGCGGCGCCTACAGCGGCGCGAATAGTCAAACGTCTTTCACATTTGCAACGGGGTCCTCATGCAGCATTTCAGAATTTCTTTTTTAGTCACTTTTATCCTGATGGCGGTGTCGGGCTGGTGGGGTTACAGCCATGGCGGCATGTCCGGCCTGCTCCAGGCACTATGGATCACGGGCGTGCTGGGCATCATGGAAGTGTCGCTGTCGTTTGACAATGCTGTGGTGAATGCCTCGGTCTTGCGCCACTGGAATGCATTCTGGCAAAAACTCTTCTTGACCGTAGGTATCCTCGTGGCCGTCTTCGGCATGCGGCTGCTGTTTCCGCTGGTCATCGTTTCCGTCGCCACGGGCCTGGGCCTGCTTGACGTATGGACCATGGCGACCACCACGCCGGACGTGTATGCCAAGCACCTGACGGACAACCATGCGCAAGTGGCGGCGTTCGGCGGCGCCTTTTTGCTGCTGGTATTTCTGAACTTCCTGTTCGATGATGAGAAAGAATTGCACTGGCTGGGTTGGGCCGAGGAAAAAGTCAACGCGCTGGGCACCGAAAGCCTGGCAGTCCTGATCACCATGGGCGCCGTGGCCGCCTGCGTGGCGATGGGTCCCGCGGAAGAAAAATACAGCGTGCTCGCTTCGGGCATCGTCGGCATCGCCGTGTATATCGGCGTGAACTGGATCAGCGGCTTGCTGGAAGAAGGCGAAGCGCACGCGCAGGGCGGCGACGAAGGCGCGGGGCCGGCAAAAAGTGGCAATGGCGACCTGGTCAAAACGGTGGCGCGCGGCAGTATCGGCGGCTTCCTGTACCTGGAAGTGCTCGATGCCTCGTTCAGTTTCGACGGCGTGATCGGCGCCTTTGCCATCACCAACGATGTCGTCATCATCATGCTGGGCCTGGCCATCGGCGCCATGTTCGTGCGTTCGATGACGGTCTTCCTGGTGCACAAGGGCACGCTGGACGAATTCGTCTATCTGGAACACGGCGCCCATTACGCGATCGGCATCCTCGCCTTGATCATGCTGGCGTCCATCAAGTACCATATTCCGGAGTGGTTCACCGGCCTGTCGGGCGTGGCCTTCATCCTCGTTTCGCTGTGGTCGTCCTTGCGCTATCGCAAACGGCACGCAGCGCAAGCTTGAAATCGGCGCTTGCGTCCCCAGTTAAGAAAGTAATGGCACGAGCGCCTTGCGCTCATCCCATGAAGGCATGTTTGAGTTTAATTACTAAAAGGAGCACCACATGGCAATCAGTTTGCAAAAAGGCGGCAACGTCAACCTGAGCAAGGAAGCACCGAACCTGAAGAAGATCATCGTCGGCCTTGGCTGGGATCCCCGCTCGACCGATGGCGCTACCTTCGACCTTGACGGTAGTGCTTTCCTGCTGAAAACCGACGGCAAAGTGCGTGGCGACTCTGACTTTATCTTCTACAACAACCTGAAGTCGACCGACGGTTCCGTGCTCCACACGGGCGACAACACCACGGGCGAAGGCGAAGGCGACGATGAGCGCATCGAAATCGACCTGACGCGCGTGCCCGCTGACATCGACCGCATCAGCATCAGCGTGACCATCCATGACGCCGACGCGCGCCGCCAGAACTTCGGCATGGTCTCGAAAGCCTTCATCCGCTGCCTGAACGCGGAAGGCGAAAAAGAAATCGCCCGCTACGACCTGTCCGAAGACAGCTCGACGGAAACGGCGATGATCTTTGGCGAGATCTACCGCTACAACGGCGAATGGAAGTTCAAGGCTATCGGCCAGGGCTTCAACGGCGGCCTGGGCCCCCTCGCTCGCTCCTTCGGCGTGAATGCCTAATATACACACGCGCTAAACCTGCGGTGCCGCGCACTTCGGGCCTGATTGCTACGGTTTCGCGCGATGCATGGGGCTAATGTCATATCATTGCTGCCGCCTGAACAGTTCAGGCGGCTTTTTTTTGGAGATTTATCATGCCAGTATTTAGTGTCACCGGTGACGTCGATCCATTCCTGCACGTCAGCATGAAGCAGGGCGAAACCATCTATTGCGAATCCGATGCCATGGTGATGATGGAAACGGCGCTGGACTTGAAAGGCAAGATGACGGGAGGCTTGGGCAGCGCCATCATGCGCCGCTTCGCAAATGGCGAATCGTTCTTCCAGCAGCACATCGAAGCGGTGCGTGGCAGCGGCGACTGCCTGCTTTCGCCCACCCTGCCGGGCGCCATCGAAGTGGTCGACGTGGGCGCGCGGCAGTACCTGCTCAACGACGGCGCCTTTGTCGCCGCCACCTCGGGTACGGAAATGAAGGTACGTACGCAAAGCATCGGCAACGCGCTGTTCGCCCAGTCGGGCGGCTTCTTCGTCATGGAGACGGCAGGCACGGGGCAAGTGGTCGTATCGGGCTTCGGCTCCATGTTCCAGCTCGACGTCGAGCCGGGCAAGGATGTCGTGATCGACAATTCCCACGTAGTCTGCTGGGACAATAGCCTGAAATACGACATTTCCGTGACCACGGGCGGCGGCGCCAGCGGCGGCGGCATCGGCGGCTTCCTCGGCAATATGGTCAATAGCGTGACTAGCGGCGAAGGCATCGTGCTGCGTTTTTCCGGCTCGGGCAAGGTCTTCATCTGCTCGCGCAACCGCGACGCCTTCCTCAAGTGGACAGCCTCCGGCAAAGCCAGCTAAGAGCAACCGAGCAAACCTACTGCGCGTTGAGATAGGCGCCCTGCGATGCGCACCGGCTCGGCGCCCCCGTACTACATTACGGTTGCGCTCTTCGGCCACCTCTTCCGTGCGCTCGCTACGATTTTGTCATGCGTTGTTAGTTTGTTGTTCAACGTTGCAGTTCAAAAAATTGCTAAGGCCAAGTTAAGTCTGGCTATATAGAATTCCCGCGCGCGCACCTGCGCGCGGCTTCCCCATTTCCACCCGGTCCCCGTACATGCAAAGAGTCTGGTTCAACAAAACATTTTCCTCGGTCGGCACGGCCATGCGCCTGATCCGCGAGGCCGATATGGCCGCCACTAGCGGCCAGCCGCGCTATCACATCGTGTGCAGCAATACGAATGCGCATGCGGCGGCCTTTTTATCGGCCCACGAATATGCAGTCGAACCGTCGGGACTGACGGGCCTCAATTATGTCGAGTGGTGCCTGGAATTTTGCCGCGACCGCGCGATCACGATTTTCTGGCCCGGCAAGGAAGCAGGCCTGATCGGCAGCGCCAGCGCGCGCTTTGCCGCCCTCGGCACGCGCGTGCTTAGCGTGGCCAGTGAAGACACGCTCGCTTTGATGCACGACAAGGCGCGCTTCTGCGACGGCCTCGATCTGCCCATGGCACCCCCGGCCGACTACCGTGCCGTGACAAGTATCGAGGAATACGACGCCGCCTATGCCGAGCTGCAGCCGCTGCATCGCAAGCTGTGCATCAAGCCATCGGAATCGGTGTATGGCCTGGGCTTTGCCGTGCTCGATGAAGAGCGCACCAGCGCCCAGCTGCTGCTGGCCGGCGCCGCCTACCAGATCAATGCGCAGGAGCTGCGCAGCGGCCTGGCGCAGATGGGAACCTTCAAGACGCTACTGCTGATGGAATACCTCGATGGCCACGAATACAGCGCCGACTGCGTGGCCGACCAGGGCAAGCTCATTTGCGCCGTGCCGCGCAAGAAGCTGCACGTGGGCGGCAGCGGCCAGCTGATCGAGCTGCGCGCCGACTTGCTGGCCGCCTGCGAAAAACTGGCGCGCGACTACCGCCTCAATGGCGTCTTCAACATCCAGTTCCGAGAAGGCGCCAACGGCCTGGCGCTGCTGGAGATTAACCCGCGCATGTCGGGCGGCATCGGCATGGCGTGCGCGGCCGGACCGAACCTGCCCTACCTGGCGCTGGCCGGCTTCGACCAAGGCTACGACAAGCTCAGCGTGCCTGCCATCGGCGAGGGCATGCGCGTGGCCGAAGCCGCCTACGCCGTGGAGCTGCCATGAACATCGTCAAGAAGCAGATGCCGACGGGCGAACTGACCCTGAAGGTGGACGAGGCACGCTTTCCGCTGGACTGGCTGATCGGCTTTGCCGCGCGCGCCAACGCCAAGCGCGGCTTCCTGTTCCTGTCCAAGGTGCTGGGCAAGCACTGGCCCGTCACGCCGCGCGCCATGGAAGCCATCCACGACAACCTGGCCGCGCAGATTCCCCCCAGCCTGCCCGGCCCCGTGGTCTTCATCGCCATGGCGGAAACGGCCGTCGGCCTGGGACAGGGCGTGTTCGAAGCATGGCTGCGCGCCCATCCGAATGGCCAGGCCCTGTTCCTGCACAGCTCGCGCTACCGCGTGGGCACGGTGCCCTTCTTCGAATTCGAGGAGTCGCACAGCCACGCGCCGCGCCAGTTTTTGCACCTGTCCGACGCCGCCAGCGCCGTGTTTTCCTCGGCCCGCAGCCTGGTGCTGATCGACGATGAAGCATCGACCGGCAATACCTTCGCCAACCTGGTGCAAGTGTGCCGCGCGCGCTATCCTCAGCTGGAAAAGCTGCACCTGGGCGTGATTACCAATTTCATGGGTCAGGCCGCCAACGCCGGCCTGACCCAGCGTTTTGGTCTGCCCACCACCATAGGCGCGGCGCTGTCCGGCCATTACGCCTTCCAGGCCGGCGATGCGCCTGCGCCGATAGCGGCCAGCGCGCAGCGCTTCGAGGCCAACGCGGAACGGGGCGCCAGCCCTGCCTTTGGCCGCATTGGCGTGGGGCGCGCGCTGACGCCGCCGCAAGGCCTGGCGGTGCAACTGGCACAGGAAATCGGCGCTGGCGACTCGGTGCTGGTGCTGGGTACGGGCGAATTCATGCACCCGTCATTTCTGCTGGCGCGCGAACTCGAAGCGCTGGGCAAGAACGTCGTGGTGCAATCGACTACGCGCTCGCCCATCCTGTCGTGGGGCTCCGTTAGCCATATCCTGCGTTGCGACGATAACTACGGCGAAGGTATCGCCAATTACCTGTACAACGTGGCACCTGGCCAGTACCAGCACGTTTTCATCTGCCATGAAACGCCGGCCAGTCCGGCCCTCATGCAACTCGCCGGCCAGCTGAATGGCCGCCTGTTTCACTTTCAATCAGAGACCAAAATTGAAGAAATTCCTGTTTGTTGATCTGGACGACACACTGTTCCAGACGCCGAAAAAATGCCCGGGCCAGACCGACCTGCAGCCAGCGGCCTACCTGAAAAATGGCGATGCCTGCTCGTATACGACGGCGCGCCAGCGCGCCTTCTTTGAATTTGCGCAAAGCGGCATGACACTGATTCCCGCCACGGCGAGAAATGGCGACGCCTTCCGCCGGGTCGACCTGCCGTTTACCAGCTACAGCGTGCTCGATTACGGCGGCATCGTACTGCAGCCAGGCGGCGCGCTCGACGCGGGCTGGCTGGCACTGATGCAAAACGACATGCAGACGGCGCTGCCCGGTCTGCAAGACGCCATGCGCATCATCGACGATTTCCAGATCAAGGCGGGCATGCCTACGCGCGCGCGCCTGATCGAGGATTACAACACGCCGTTCTACATCGTCGTCAAGGACCATGAAGCGCGCGGCGAGCGCCTGGCCGACATCGAAGAGCAGGTGCTGCAACAGTGGATTGCCAAGGAAGGCAGCGACTACTTTATCCACCGCAACGGCAACAACCTGGCCGTGCTGCCGAAAACCCTGAACAAGGCGCGCGCCGTCGCCTACCTGCGCGCGGAACTGGAAGCCGAGCATGGCCCCATTCTCAGCTTCGGCATGGGCGACAGCCGCTCGGACGCCCGTTTCATGGCCGCCTGCGACTACGCCATCATCCCCAACGGCACCCAGTTGGCAGCACTCACCGTGGCGGCGCTATGACCGAAGGCGCGCAGCATTTCAGCGGCAGCTACCGCCAGGATGACGTTGAGTTCCTGCTCACGCCGATGGCGCTCGAACCCATCCTGGACCTGGCCGAAAAGGAACGTTTGATCCAGTCCGGACAGCGCCACTACAGCGAAATGCTGTCGCCGGAGTCGCTGCCCTCGCCCGCTTACCTGGCGCTATTCCAGAACGCGTTTGCGGCCAACCGCCTGCAGATGGCGCGCGACTGCCTGCGCCTGGCGGCCCTGATCGCGGCGCGCCGCACGGGCCCGATCACGCTAGTGTCGCTGGCGCGCGCCGGCACGCCCGTGGGCGTCATCCTCGGTCATTTGCTGCGCCAGGTGTTGCAGCGCGAATGCAGCCATTATTCCATTTCCATCATCCGCGACCGCGGCATCGATGCAAATGCGCTCAAACACATCCTGGCGCAGGGCCACGCCGATGCATCCATCGTCTTCGTCGATGGCTGGACAGGCAAGGGCGTGATTTCGCGCGAGCTGCGCCAGACGGTCAGTGATTTCAACGCCGCGCAGGGCACGGCCATCGACGGCGGCCTGTTCGTGCTGTCCGACCTGGCCGGCACAGCAGCCTGCGCCGCGTCCTGCGACGACTACCTGATCGCGTCGAGCATTTTGAACGCCACCGTCTCGGGCCTGGTGAGCCGCTCCGTGCTCAATGACGCCATCGGCCCCGACGACTTCCACGGCTGCGTCTACTACGCGCAGTTCGAACAACACGATCAGTCGCGCGATTTTGCCGACGGCCTGGTGGCCGATGCCGTGGCGATCGCCACCAGCAGCGGCATCCCGCTCGCTGAGGCGACCGATGCGCCAGCCATGGCGGCGCGCTCGCAAGCCTATATGGCGCAGGCGCAGCAGCAATACGGCATCAGCGACATCAATCTGATCAAGCCAGGCCTCGGCGAAGCGACGCGCGTACTGCTGCGCCGCGTCCCCGAACGCCTGATCGTACGCGACATGAATGCACCGGATGTGGCACATTTACTGCTGCTGGCGCACGAAAAAGCCATCCCCGTCAGCGTAGACCCGGCGCTGCCCTACCAGGCGGTCGCCCTTATCAGGAGCGCAGTCGATGGATAACAACTCGCTACACCCACAAAGCGAACACAAGGCAGCGCTGGGCGCCTCCATGTACGTGCCAACCACGCACAAGGACTTGCTGGCGATTGCCAATGGCGACAAATTGAGTCATTTGCGTTCGGTCATACTGTGCACCGAAGACGCCATCGCCGAGCGCGACCTCAGCTACGCACTGTTTAACCTCTCGCTGGCGCTGCAAAACATGGGTGCCGAATCGGACACGCTGCGCTTCGTGCGCGTGCGCAATCTCGATGTGCTGGCGCGCGTGCTGGGCATGCCCGGCGCCGAAAAATTGAGCGGCTTCGTGCTACCCAAGTCCACGCGCCACAACTTTGCCGCGTATTTCGAGCTGGTGCGCCACACGCATCACTTGCTGATGCCGACACTGGAAACGGTGGAAGTGTTCGACGACGAGGAAATGAAGCAGTTTCGCCTCATCCTGTCGGCACCGGAAGTGCGTCGGCGTATCCTGGCGCTGCGCATCGGCGGTAATGATCTGTTGGCCCTGCTGGGACTGCGCCGCCCTACCAGCGGCACCATTTATCAGACACCGCTGGGACAAGTCATCGGCCGCCTGATCACCATTTTCAAGCCGCACGGCTTCCAGCTGACGGCGCCCGTCTTCGAGCACCTGTCACAGGGCAACTGGCTCGATGCCGAAGTGGCGCAGGACATGGCGCACGGCATGATCGCCAAGACCGCCATCCACCCAGACCAGGTGCCGCAGATCGAGCGCCACTACCAGGTGGCGCAGTCAGACATCGAACTGGCGCTGCGCATCATCGACCCGGACAGCCCGGCCGTTTTTCGCATGCAGGAATCGATGTGCGAAGTGGCCACCCATTCAAGCTGGGCGCTGCGCATCATCGAACAGGCGCGCCTGTTCGGCATCCGCCATGCGGCCGAGGCGGCACCGGCGCACCAGGCCAACAATTCATTGACTCAACTCTCAAGCGACGAAGGGATTGCACCACCATGAACAATTTCACACGCGGACAAAAAGGCAAACTGGCAGACCTGGGCTTGAACGGTCCCTTTGCCGTCACTCTCGATATCGCTTCCGGCGCAATGGAAGTCGATGTCAGCTGCTTTGGCGTCGATGCAGCCGGCAAGCTGTCGGACGACCGTTATATGGTGTTCTACAACCAGAAAAGTACGCCGGACAACGCTGTCACGGTGGAGCTGAACGGCTCGCGCTCCACCTTCCAGGTGGACCTTGCCCGCCTGCCTGCCAGCATCGACAAGCTGGTGTTTACGGCGGCGACCGAGCAAGGCAGCATGCGCGCGCTGGGCAATTCCAGCATGACGCTGGGCCAGGCCGCCACCTTCGCCTTCACGGGCAATGACTTCCAGGAAGAAAAAGCGGTCATCATCGGCGAGTTGTATCGCCGCGACGGCAGTTGGCGCTTCGGCGCCGTGGGCCAGGGCTTTGCGGGTGGCCTGGCGGCGCTGCTGAAGCACTTTGGCGGCAGCGAAGCGGCAGCGTCTTCCCCTGCGTCCGCTCCCACTCCCGCGCCCACACCAGCGCCAGCGGCAAACAAAATTTCGCTGTCGAAAATCCGCCTAGAAAAGCGCGGCGACAAGATCTCGCTCGACAAGCGCGACAGCGGCGGTTATGGCCGCATCCGCGTCAACCTGAACTGGAACCAGAACGCTGCGCAAGGCCAGGCGCCTGCCTCCAAGCTCGACACGGGCTTCCTCGGCAAGCTATTTAACAAGCCGGCCGGCCGCGCGGGCGGCATCGACCTCGATATCGGCTGCCTGTTCGAAATGAGCAATGGCAGCAAGAGCGCCGTGCAGGCACTGGGCAACAGCTGGGGCGCTTACGACAGGGCGCCCTACATCCACCTGGAAGGCGACGATCGCACGGGCAGCGTCAGCAACGGTGAAAACATCTTCATCAACGGCACCCATTTCGAGCAAATCAAGCGCGTGCTCGTGTATGCCTTCATCTACGAAGGCGTACCTAACTGGGCCGCCACGGATGGCGTGGTGACGATCGACATTCCCGGCCAACCGAGCGTGGAGGTGCGCCTCGATACAGACAGCTCGCACGCCATGTGCGCTATCGCCATGCTGGAAAACCAGGGCGGCAACCTGCAGGTGACAAAATTGGTGGAATACTTCGGCGGCCAAGGTAAAATCACGGCGCACCAGGCCATGGACGAGCGCTACAGCTTTGGCCTGAACTGGAAAGCAGGCAGCAAAGACTGAGTGTACGTCGCCACTAGCGGAAGGCTGGGGTCAGACCCGAATGCCGTTAAGTTAGTGTTAGTGATGCTATTTTTAGCCCAAGAACAAGGACTGGGGTCGGACCCCAATCCACCCAAGTTAAGCAACAGGCTGCCATCAAGCAACCTTGTAGGCCATGTATTTATGGGGCTTGTAGGCGTTGGTTTGCCGTGACCTTGATTGTCCTGGGCGATGTTGAAA